>DPVV01000476.1:1797-2951 GCA_003526525.1 Lachnoclostridium phytofermentans
GAAAGTGTTTTTCTTATAAACTAGCTTTATTCCAGTTGTTTTTTTATCAAGTTTGACTCGTTAATTCTTACTAATTACATCTACGTATCGATTCCTTGAACCAGTCACGGAATTTATTAGCATCAACGTCAATGCAAACTTTGGCATTATTCGGTTGTTTCAAATAACCTTTTAAATCAACTACGGTACATCCAGCAGTCATCGAGCCAGCAAGCTCAACATCTACGTAGGTATCTACAACTTCATAGATTTCAGGAGCAAGCAGATACGCAATCGCAGTACTATCATACATTTTTAAGCCCGTGTTAAAGCTTCCGCCACGATATGTTTTGAATAAGCAATACGCCATTTCTCCAGTTTTATTCATTGTTTTTATTTCTTCACTGTCTTCTGGTAATACTAGTGCTTTCAAACCAATATCCAAACCTACCATCGTAATGTTTAATCCACTATGGAAAAGGATATATGCAGCTTCTGGATCAACACCTACGTTATATTCTGACATAACCCCCTTATTACCACGGGTTAAACTTCCACCCATCATAACTACTTCTTTGATGTTTTCTTTCACCTCAGGATATACTTTTAATAGAAGTGCAACATTAGTTAATGGTCCAATTGCAACAATTGTAATTGGTTCTTTACTCTCCATGATGATATTTCTCATGGCATTCACAGCATTCTCAGCAATAGGGGTAACCGTAGGGTCTTCAAAGTCATAACCTTCCATACCACTCTTACCATGAATATAACTAGCATCTTCGTATGGCCTAATAAGTGGCCTATCTGCACCTACTGCAACAGGTATACTTTCTTTTTCAAAAAACTTTAATAAGCGTAATGCATTGTAAGTTGTTTTATCAATTCCTACATTTCCTGCAACCGTAGTTACTAATTTCACATCCAATTCATTGGCATATAGCGCTATTGCTATTGCTAAAGCATCATCGATGCCTGGATCTGTATCAATAATTATTGGTCTTTTATTCATAATTTCGATCCTCCTTAAAATATTCTTTTACTTCATTAAAATAAGGTATTGAGATTTGAGCACCTTTTTTAGTTACGGTTAATGCTGCGACATCCGAAGCAAATCTTAAGCCTTCTACGAAATCTTTCTCATAAATTAAGTAACGACATAAAGCTCCTATATA
>DPVV01000165.1 GCA_003526525.1 Lachnoclostridium phytofermentans
GCTCTTCCGATCTAAAAAAGAGGCCATTTCGCAAGGATTGGACATTGTATCTTTTATTTTTACCAGCATTTATATATATTTTGTTATTTAAGTTATTACCTTTGCCAGGACTTGCAATCGCTTTTAAAGATTTTAATATATTCGAAGGCTTTTTTGCAAGTGAGTGGGTTGGATTTGATCATTTTAAGGCGCTTTTTACACAGCCACGTTTTCTTAAAGTATTGGTTAACACCTTAGAGATTAGCTTTTTAAAGATAATTATTTTATTCCCGTTGCCTATTATACTGGCTATTATGCTAAATGAGATGCGTAACCGCCACTATAAAAAAGCAGTTCAGACACTAATTTACTTACCTCATTTCTTGTCATTCGTAATAATTCATGGTTTGTTTACGAATTTCCTTTCTACACAAGGAGGTATGGTGAATGAATTATTACAAGCGATTGGAATTGGGCCAATTAACTTCTACTCAAATTCTTGGTTCCGTTTTGTAATCTTACTTACAGAAGGATTTAAAGAAGTGGGATGGGGAACGATTGTATACTTAGCAGCTTTGGCTGGTGTAGATCCACAGCTTTATGAGGCAGCAGAGGTAGATGGAGCGGGTAAATTCAGGCAAATGATTAGTATAACGCTTCCTTCCATAATACCGATTATTGCGCTAATGCTTACCTTAAGGGTCGGAAATATCCTTGATGCAGGAACCGAACAGATTCTTGTTATGTACAATTCCTCGGTATATGATACTGCGGATATTATCGGAACTCTTGTTTATAGAGAAGGTATTGGAAATGCACAATACGGGTTTGCAACTGCTGTTGGATTATTCAATTCCATTGCTTCCTTCATTCTAATTATGACAGCAAATACCTTTAGTTCAAAAGTATTTAAGAGGGGGTTATGGTAATGGCAGCAAGAAAAAAGAATAAAATCAAAGCTTCTTTTGGAAGAAGAGTATTTTGTTTCTTCAATTATACTTTCTTTGCAATTTTAGCGTTTGCCATGCTGGCTCCGATCTTAAACCTGATTGCCAAATCAGTAAGCAGTGAGGCAGCCGTATTATCTGGTGAGGTTGGGTTACTACCTAATTTTAAGGAGCTACAGTTTGATACATATCGTATCGTTATAGAAAATAAAAGTTTTATTATTGGTCTTAAAAACACAGTTTTGGTTACGATTCTTGGTTCCTTTTCTTCCTTGTTTGTTACCGCTTGTGCAGCCTATGCATTATCTAAGGAATACTTAAGGGCGAGAAAAGCACTGATTGTACTATGCATTTTTATCATGATATTTTCAGGTGGACTAATTCCTACCTATATGGTAGTTGACAAATTAAGACTTACCAATACGTTTACAGTTTTATGGATATTAGGTGCATTCAATGTTTACAATATGCTAATTTTAAAGAGTAATTTTGAAAGTATCTCAAGTGAACTAGAAGAGTCTGCAATGATTGACGGTGCGGGGCATCTGACCATATTTTTTAAGATTTACCTTCCACTTACGAAGGCAACGTTAGCGGTTATTACATTATTCTCTGCCGTTGGATACTGGAATAACTTTTTCACATCTTTAATTTATACATCAAAGCCACAGTTAAAAACCCTTCAGCTTGTGTTAAAAGAAATCATTTTTTCAGTTAGTGATATATTCTTAAACTTATATGGGGGACAATCAGCAGGTGAAGTAACGGCGCAATCAACTGTTGCTGCTTGTGTTGTAGTGGCAACCATACCAATTCTTCTAGTATATCCATTCCTGCAAAAGCACTTTACAAAGGGTGTTATGACAGGCGCAGTAAAAGGCTGATACCTGTAATTTAGGTTAGGTATAGTAAAGCAAATTTAAAAAAAGGAGAGGGTAAAATGAGAAAAATGAAAAAGTTTTTAAATGTAGCTATTTCAACAATTATGGTAGCGAGTATCCTTACAGGTTGTGGGGGCAAAAAGGATAACCAGGCGAATCAGACTCAAACACCAAGTGGTACTAATTCTTCAGCAAATGGAGAACAGGGGGAACAAAAAAAGGAACTTGATCTTACAAAGAAGCCAGTGTTAAAGGTCTTACTTCCTTATACAGGAATTGATCCACAAACTGATTTTACTGCAGTTTATTTGGAGGAAGCGACGGGCTATAAAGTAGAGTATTATATGCTTCCAAGTGAAGATTCTATATCAAAATTAAATACTATTATTGCTTCTAAAGAAGAATATGATATTATGGTACTTAATAAGAATGATTTTGATAATACAGTTGATACAGGTGCTTACCAACCACTAAACGATTTATTAGATCAGTATGCTCCAAATGTTCGTGAAAAAACATCAGAAGGACTTTGGACTAATGTAACCATCGAAGGAGAAGTTAAGGGTATTCCAGAGAGTCTTGCAAATGAAAATTATGGTTTGGTTTATCGTGTAAGATTAGACCTTCTAAAAAAAGCTGGAATTGATAAAATGCCAGAAACTACAGATGAGTTTTATAATGCATGTAAAGCAATGAAAGATCAACTTGGCATCATTCCTATCACTGCTTCTTATGCAGTAATTCCAGAAATCGCTTCTGCATTTGGTATGTATACTAAGTTTAATGTGGTTGACAATCAAGTGCTATATCAAGCTTTGGTACCAGGAGCAAAAGATTATGTAGAATTTATGAGAAAGCTCTTTGAAGAAGGCCTTCTTGATAGCGAGTATGCTCAAAACAGTGGCGATATGATGAAAGAAAAGTTCTTCAGCAATAAAGCGGCAATGTACCAGACAGCTTGGTGGAATGAGCCAACTGCATCGAATACCATTATGGAAAAAGCACCAGAAGCGGAACTTGCTTACTTACAGGCATTAAAGAGCGCAGATGGTACCACTGGACTTCCTATGGGTCGTGGTGTGAATCGAGTTACTGTAATTCCTAAAGTTTCAAAAAATAAAGAATATGCATTGGATTACATCAATACGAAATTAAGTGATGATATCTTTAAAATGGCTTCCATGGGTGAAGAAAATGTTCATTATAAAGTAGCAGGTGACTCTTTTGAGCCAATTCTTCCAAAATTCTTTGATGACAAGAACAATGCGCATTACTATATGATGGGTTCCGACACCAAAGCATATAGCAAATATTGGGAAAGTACTCGTGTAAAAAAGGATCCAATCCTTTATGCAGAATTTAGCGCTATTCAGGAAAATGCTGCAAAAGCAACTTTATACTATGATCCTACAAGTTATATGCAAGATCGGAAGAGCGTCGT
>DPVV01000288.1 GCA_003526525.1 Lachnoclostridium phytofermentans
GCTCTTCCGATCTTAGGCACATAAAACCACCGGCTATATGAAGTGCCCTTTTTGTTAGACAATAAATCCAACGAAAGGGGTTCACTAGAAAGCTGGTGGTTTATGAACGGCTTTTGGGGGACTACGAAAGCTTCAATCCGACTGCTTATAAGTTTTGAAAATATTTTGAGCAATATACCAACAGTGTTACACGCAGAATTGATGAAGGGATTTTAAATAGGAGATAGGAGGAGATGTTATGACTTATAACGAGGCTATTAAATACGCTGGCACTTATTTACTTCCTCTCGTATCAGAACTATACGAGCTGGAAGACTATGAAATAAGGCAGATTAAACCGCATGAGGGTGGGCGGAATGTTGTTTATAGTTGTGAGAAAGTGGGCGCTGGTGCAAAGATAATCAGAATAGCCTTTTTAAGTGACAGGAGCCGTGAAGATATATTGGGTGAAGTGGAATACATAAGGTATTTATTCGAGAATGGAGGTAGTGTATCAAATGTAATCGGCTCCCGGAAGGGACATTTGGTAGAAGAGATAACCCACGATAATCACACCTTATTTATCAGCCTGTTTGAAAAGGCAAAGGGGAAAATGCTTGTGGAAAATCATTATCAGTACCGGGAAGGAGTTCCACTTACCGAATACTTTTATAACTGTGGCAAAGTCCTGGGAAAGATGCACCAATTGTCGAAAGGATATACGCCTGTTCATCGACGGTATAGTTTTTTTGACAAATACAACGCTGAATATATCGATAAACTGATACCTAGTTCCTTACCACTACTTAAGGAGAAACTAGTGGAGCTCCTTAAAACCCTAGACGGATTGGATAGAGACCTAGAGTCTTACGGTATGGTCCATTTTGATTACAGCGATGGGAATTACATGATAGATTTTGACACCGGACAAATAACTGTATATGATTTCGATAATTCATGTTTCTGCTGGTATATGTATGACCTTGCAAATCTCTGGGTTCATGGAGTAGGTTGGATACAATTTGAACAGGATGCAGGGAAACGTAAGAAGTTTATGGATGATTATTTTAAAACAGTCCTCGATGGATACATCTCTGAGACTAGGATCGATAATTTGATGTTGGATAAATTGCCCTTATTTATTAATGTAACCCTTATGGAAAGCATTGTAGAGCATTTCGAAGATATGCGCAATTATGGTGAAGAGCTTCGGAGTGATGAAGAGCTGTCGTATCTCATAAAATGCCTGGAAGACGATATTCCCTATCATGGATTTTTTCATGAAATTTACTCATGCAAAGAGCCCTTTACGTATGAGGAACGTAATATTTAATCTTTTGCTATATAGAGATGCAGAAGTAGTATCCTTTTCAGTCTTATTAAGGGTAGGTAAAGTTTACTTATATAATAAGGTGTTTTTTATGAAAAGATTAAGAGTTGAGAGAATTTATAGTGGTAGTTAATTTATTTTGAAAATAATAGTATCTAATGAAAATAATGGTTGACATCTTAGTAATAAAGTGCTAATCTAGACAGAAATTATCTTAAGGAGTCAGATAAACATGAGAAATTTTGTATACGTCATTTCCGTCGATATTTTAGAACAAAGACATTAACTGTGGCTATTTTGCATAGTCACAAAGAGATGTCTTTTGAGACTATGCGGTTAAGACGATACAATACGATATAGTTGTAGTTTAAAACCGCTATTAGAAACGTAACAGGATTATTTTATTCTGAAACGTTAGAGATAGTGGTTTTTTATTACTTTTCTTTATGATCTGGCTAACTAGGGAGGAGAATATATGGAACAGAAAATGATAATTCTAGCAAGGAACTTATCCAAAACATTTCGCGTAAAAGAAAAAAGTAAAGGGCTTAGGGGGAGCCTTCTCTCCATCATAAAGCCTAGCTATAAAGAAATAAAAGCGGTGGAGGATATTAATTTTAATATAGCAGAAGGTGAGATTATAGCATTCATTGGACCAAATGGCGCTGGAAAAAGTACTACAATTAAAATGTTAACTGGAATTCTTTATCCAAGTGCCGGTGAAGCTTTGGTGGAAGATATCAATCCATGCAAAAAAAGAAAACAACTTGCTTATAAGATTGGTACCGTATTTGGGCAAAAGCAGCAGTTATGGACACATTTGACTCCATATGATAATTTCAAGTTCTTTGGAGCAGTGTATGATATCGCAGAGGAGGAAGTAGAAAACCGCATAGAGGAATTAAAAAGTACATTTGAACTAAGTGAGTTTATCAATACTCCGGTAAGAAATTTATCCCTTGGACAGCGGATACGATGTGAGATAGTAGCATCCCTGATACATAAGCCCAAGATATTATTCTTAGATGAGCCAACAATTGGGCTTGATCCAGTGGTAAAGGAAAATATCCGTACATTGATTAAGAAGATGAACAAAGAATATGGTATGACAGTTTTTCTAACCAGTCATGATATTGGTGATATAGAGAAATTATGCAAGAGAATTATTATAGTAAATCATGGGAAGATTGTTCTTGATGATTCGATGGAGAAGGTAAAGTACCATTATCTTGATAAGAAAATAATTGAGATAAAGATGAAGGATGAGATAACGCTTCCAAGAATGGAAGGGGTTAGAGTACTGAAAAGTAAGGGTGTGAATTTAAAGCTTGAAGTAGATACGAAGGTTATAACCATTCAGGAAGTTTTAAAGTGGCTTGATACAGATAACTTGATGGACATTACAATCTCCAATATACCACTAGAGGACATTATTACTCAGATATATAAGGAAAAAAGCTGATTTAATAAGACTTTTGAGTAGTGTTATATAATTTTTTCTCCTTCTATTTATAGTAGCATCGCATTATTCATTGTAATCAATAGTGATTGATAGATTTAAAAATAAAAGAATTATGTTTGAATACCCATAATGTTTCATTCAAGAGAAGGCGCGGAGCGTCAGAATCGAGGTAAAATGAGAAAATATCTATTTATTTATAAAACAACC
>DPVV01000265.1 GCA_003526525.1 Lachnoclostridium phytofermentans
GCTTATGATTTTTCAGAATATTTGCAACAACTTCGTAAAAATGTTTCAAAAGGAATTCTAGCTAGTATTGAAAGGGAGATTGAAGAAAATTATGCTGAGAATTTAAGTCTTAAATCTTTGAGTGAAAAATATTTCATTAATAGTGCTTACTTAGGCCAGGTATTCAAGAAACAATTTGGTCTGCCATTTAAGGATTACTTGAATAATTATCGTATCGATCGAGCAGCTGAGTTATTGCTACGTTCGGACGAAAAGGTGTATATCGTAGCTGAATTGGTTGGTTATCATAACCTAGATTACTTCATCAATCGCTTTGTTTCCGTGAAGGGATGTACCCCGACAAGATTTCGAAATCAAAACAGATAGTGTGTAGGAATGTCTTTTATATTGTTTATTATGTATATATAAGCGGATAAGAGAAAGTTAAGTTTATATATATAGTTCACATGGATATAATCTATAGTTTGTATGGTTGTAGAAAATGCACAATATTGGTACGATTTAAGTAGTCACTTAGAGGTGATGAAACAATAAGAGCAGGGAGGATAAGTTATGAAAAAAAGATTTTTGTCACTGTTTTTAGTACTAATGCTAATTGCTTCTTTAGCATCAGGCTGCAGTAAAAAGGTGGACGATACGAAAGATGTAGACAATTCTAAAGTTGAAGCAACAAAAAAACCAGAAGACACAAAAGCACCAGAAAAGCCAGAAATGAAAGAATTCACTGCATTTTTCGCAGTACCTGGAACTGAAATCAACGATAATAATGTTGCAATGGAGAAACTAGCTGAGTTAACAGGAGCTAAGTGTAAAGAAACTTGGTTAACTGGTCAGACAGCAGAAGAAGCAGTTGGTACATTAATTGCTGGTGGTGAATATCCAGATTTTATTTGTGGTTCCACAGGTCATGCTCAGTTACTAGAAGCAGGTGCCTATGTTGCAATTGATCAGTATTGGGATAACTATCCTAATGTTAAGAATTACTTATCAGAGGAAGAGTGGAATAAGGTTAGAGCAGAGGATGGGCATGTATATATAATTCCTCAATTTGGTATTATCAATGGAAAAGATACCGAATGTGTACATAATGACGAAGCATTTTGGATTCAAACAAGAGTATTAAAGTGGGCTAATTACCCTAAGATTACAACACTTGATCAGTACTTTGATTTAATTGAACGATATCTTGCAGCGAATCCTACTATGCCAGATGGAACTGCAAATATCGGATATGAAATATTAAGTGATGACTGGAGATATTTCTGTTTGGAGAACGCACCATTTTTCTTAGATGGTTATCCAAATGATGGTTGTTGTATTGTTGATCCAGTAACTTTAGAGGTTTCTGATTATAATACAACAGAAACTGCAAAGAAGTACTTTGCAAAGCTTAATGAAGAATTTCAAAAGGGAGTTATCGATCCTGAGACATTTACGATGTCTTATGACCAATATATAGCAAAGCTTTCTTCTGGTCGTGTACTTGGTATGGTTGATCAACATTGGAACTTCCAGCAAGCAGAAGAAGCAATCAAGACACAGGGCTTAGATGATTGTACTTATGTACCTCTAGGAATTGTTATGAATGAAGGAACAAAAGAACGCTACCATTCCGCAAGTGCTCTTGACGTATCAAACGGTTTAGGAATCACAGTAAGCTGTAAAGATGTAGAAGGTGCAATGAAGTTTATCAATGATTTGTTATCACAAGAAGCATTAACACTTCGCTTCTGGGGTATTGAAGGTCAAGATTATATGGCTGGTGACGGTGGGGTTTTCTATCGTACAGACGAACAACGTAATAATGCCGTAAGTCAGGATTATCAGGTTGCTAATTTATGTAAATACTCTTATTTCCCACAATTAGAAGGTATGAATCCTGATGGAATTAATGCATGGGAGCCAGGCAGTCAGCCAGGAGAGTTCTTTGATGCTCTTAAGCCAGAGGTTCAGGAATGCTTAAAGGCATATGGTGCAGAAACCTATGTTCAGTTGTTAAATCCAGCAGGAGAAAATTCACCTTGGTTCCCAATGTGGTCTTATTCCAATACATTTACCTCAGATACAGATCATGGAATGGCAAAGGTAAATATGGATGAAATTAAACACGAGTATTTACCTAAGGCTGTTATGGCGAAAGACTTTGAAACTGCTTGGCAGGATTACATGAAAGTTTACAGCGATAGAGTAAATATTGATGCTTACTTAAAAGCTATAAAAACTGAAGTTGAAAGAAGAATAGCTGTTGCAGAAGGCAAATAATATGGGTGTGGCAGCTTGCTGACTTACCTTGTATTATTGGAAAGAGGGCGGTTTTATGCACAAGTTTGGGGGCAACCGTCCTCTTTTTTATCAAAGTTTCTATAGTATTCGAAAATTTATGAAAACTATTGTAAACAGAGAGTGATCATCGATATTGCATCATAATGGGAGTGAACAAAATGGAAGTAGCGAAAAAGAGTAAACAAAAAGTCATCAAAGACAAGGGCCCTAAAATATCCTGGAGAGAGATTAGAAAGCAGAAGGAACTGATTCTTTTATCAATTCCATTTATAATCTATGCGCTAATCTTTTACTATGCACCTCTTGGCGGTTGGATCATGGCTTTTCAAAATTATAAGCCAAAGGGAGGGTTATTACACTCTCAGTTTGTAGGATTAGCAAAATTTAAAACACTTTTTTCAAATGATGTGTTTATTCGGGTAATTCGCAATACGTTATGTATGGGGATTATCAATCTAGTATTAAGTTTTGTATTTTCTATTGGTCTTGCGATCCTACTAAATGAAGTTCGAAATAAAAGGGGAAAGAAGTTTGTACAGACGGTCTCCTATCTACCTCATTTTTTATCTTGGATTATCGTAACTGGAATTGTAATGGATGTATTATCTTTAGAAACTGGTATTATAAATCAAGCTTTAGTAGCACTACATATTATAAATAAGCCGATCAATTGGCTTGCTTATCCAAAATTCTTTTGGCTTATTGTTGGTTTTGCGAATGTATGGAAGGAAACAGGATGGGGCTCAATTATTTATTTAGCCTCGATTACTTCAATAAATCCTGACCTCTATGAGGCGGCATCCATTGATGGTGCTGGCAGATTGCAAAAGATTTTTCATATCACTTTACCAGGTATTAAGCCTACGATTTTTATCTTATTATTAATCAATGTTGGAAATGTTCTAAATGCAGGATTTGAAGTTCAATATTTATTAGGGAATGGCCTTGTTCAAAGCGTATCCCAAACAATTGATATCTATGTTTTAAAATACGGTATCAGTATGGGTGATTATTCTATTGGTACTGCAGCAGGTATATTCAAGAGCTTAGTAAGTATTATTATCATCTTTTTAGCGAATAAGGCAGCGAAAATAGCGGGTGAAGAACGATTATTCTAGCAGGTATTTCGGCGATAAAAATATTCACACGGTAATTGATTTGCATTGTCTTGCAAGTAAGACAATAAGTAGCGCAGAAATGAGGGTAAAGATGAAAAAATTTGTTAGGACTAGAAAAAAGAAAAGTAGTGTGGGTGATAAAGTTTTTACAATAGTAAATACAATGATACTAACGATATTTGTAATAATAACTTTATACCCTATTCTAAATACATTAGCAATTTCTTTTAATGATGGAACTGATGCTTTAAGAGGTGGTATCTATCTATGGCCACGGGTATTTACTTGGAAAAATTATCAGACCATAATACATAAGCAAAATCTCTTAACTGCAACAGAAATTTCAATTTTAAGGACTGTAATAGCGACGGTAACTCAATTATTTGTGACCGCACTATTAGCATATGTTTTAAGTCGTAAAAATTTTATATTCCGAAAACAAATATCTCTATTATATGTTTTAACAATGTATGTAAATGGAGGACTGATTCCGACCTTTTTGCTCTATAAGGGGTTAGGGCTAACGAACAGTTTCTGGGTTTATATTATTCCAGGTATGGTTAGTGCCTTCAATATGCTAGTAATACGTACTTACATGGCCGGATTACCAGACAGTTTACAGGAATCTGCGGAAATTGATGGAGCCGGGCACTTTACGATCTTTCTAAGAATTATCGTGCCTTTATGTAAACCTGTATTTGCAACTATTGCATTATTTATCGCGGTTTATCAATGGAACTCTTGGTTTGATACGATGTTATATAACCGAATGAGAGGTGAATACACCACACTTCAATATGAATTAATGAAGCTATTATCTGCGGTTACAAACAATAGTTCCAATGCAGAGACCATGAAAAATGCTGGAAATCAAGTAACTCCAGCCTCGATACGAGCAGCAGCAACGATCATAACATCACTACCAATTGTCTGTCTATATCCATTTCTTCAAAGATACTTTGTAACAGGATTGACCATTGGTGGGGTGAAGGAGTAGTTTAAGCTATGAGTTTATGCGTAGGTAGCAAGGCTTGGAATAAGCAGGCCTTACCTCAGTTCGCAAGGTTTAAAAATTAAAAAGATAAAATCATATTAGAAATGCTAATCTTTGGGTGAGATGGAGGAGACATGATGGAGGGTACAATTAAGAGTGGATATTACCGAAATAAGTTTACCGAATTAGGCTATAAAGAAGAGGATGTAAACAAGAAAATTGAAGATAGTTTTCAAACCTTGTTCTATGGTTTACCAGAAGAACGAATATATTTTCCTGTGGGGGAGGATTTAGGATATATTGTGGATACCGGAAATCATGACGTTCGAACCGAGGGAATGTCTTACGGTATGATGATGTGTGTGCAATTAGATAAAAAAGAGGAATTTGATCGCTTATGGAATTGGGCCAAGACTTATATGTTTATGGATTCTGGTGTTAACAAAGGTTATTTTGCTTGGTCTTGTAAAACAGATGGAACGAAAAATTCCTACGGACCAGCGCCAGATGGGGAGGAGTATTTTGCATTAGCATTGTTTTTTGCATCCAACCGATGGGGCGATGGGAAAGGGATTTTCGAATATAGTAAACAAGCAAGAGAACTTCTTCATGAATGTATCCATAAAGGAGAAGGGGACGGAATCGGAGAACCTATGTGGGAGCCATCGAACTACCTGATAAAATTCATACCTAATTGTAATTTTACAGATCCATCGTATCATTTACCACACTTTTACGAGTTATTTGCACTTTGGGCGTATGAAGAAGATAGGGAATTCTTTAAAAAAGCAGCGGATGCGAGTCGTTCCTTCCTAAAACTTGCATGTCATGAAAAAACTGGACTCTGTTCAGAATACGCAGAATATGATGGAACTGTTCATAGTGGAGATCAAGAAATATTTGGCCGTCATGATTGGTATTACAGCGATGCTTATCGAACCATTGCAAACATTGGTCTTGATTATCTTTGGTTTGCAGCTGATGAATGGCAAGTGACATGCGCTAATAATTTACAGCAATTCTTTTGTGAAACAGTGAAACATCATGCAAGTGGTATTTATCAAGTGGATGGAACGATAATTATGGGCGAAGCATTACACCCTGTTGCAATGATTGCTACCAATGCGCAGGCGTCCTTAGCGGCAAATGGTCCTTATGCGAACGAATGTGTCGATAAGTTTTATCATACTGAATTAAGGGCTGGAGATAGAAGATATTACGACAATTGCTTATATATGTTTGCGCTCTTAGCCTTAAGTGGAAACTATCGTATTTGGATGTAGATAAATATTATTAAAATTGTAGGATATAAATTGAATAATGGAATGAGAATATATTAATTAAATAGCAGGGTATAAATTAAATAGTGGAATGTAAATCAAAGCTTCGGTAGTGAATTCACAGGTTTCTTTTGCAATAAAATAGTGCCATAAGGGAGCATGCATAGAGGTGGAGATGAATATGAAGGAGAAAGAAAATAAATTAGCGAATCAAAAATGGGGTACAAATGAAACTAAATTTAAAGCAGAGAAAGAAAAAGAGATTAAGTCGAAAATAAAAAATACTGCTGAGAATGAGAACAAGAAAGTAAATAGAAAAAAGGGTTTTATTAGTATTGGTTTTAAGATGGTTGTCATTTATTTTATTCCAGTGATTTTCCTTATTATTTTAGGAGTAGCTTCTTATCTCGTAGCCTCAAAAGGTATCGTAAAGAATTACGAACAAGCCACTCTAAATTCACTTGACATGATGAGTAAATATTATTCTTATGGACTAAAAAAACAAGAATCAAAAACATTAGAATACATCATGAATAATACGGTACGCGATTATTATGGCAACAGTCAAAACGATGCTGTAAAAGAATTAGAACTTGTAAAGAAATTATCATCAACCTTTGGGAATGTAATCAGTTTAGATGAAGATGTAAATAATATATACTTCTTTGGAAATGGTCACAAGTCAATCATAGGATCGGAAATCTATAGCTCTGAAACCTATCAATCGATTAGTGGTGAGGGTGAAATTAGAGAATTCTTAGATTCTGGTAAAACGGTTGCATGGATTGGTTCTCATAAACTACTCGATGAAGTTGTGCAAAAGCCAAAGGATTACGGGATGTCTTGTATCCGTTATATCTTAAGTCCCTCTGGTAAGAAGGTTGGAATCATGATACTTGATATTTCTTATGATTTTATCAAGAATACTCTAACAGAAAGTAATCTCCCAGAAGGTAGTATGGTTGCATTTATTACGAATGATGGGAAAGAAATCATTGCTTCAAAAGGTGAGAATTACATATCATTATTAGAAAATAATTTATTTCAACCTGAAAAAGATTTAGAGCAACATGGGTACTCCTATGTAGATTATAAGGGAAAAAACTACTTAGTTTTATATTCAAGGTTAGAAACGAGTGGTGCTTATACATGTGCCTTAGTTCCGAAAGAGGCGGTTATCAAGCAAGTTGATTCGGTAAAGTCTGTAACAGTTATTATAGTAATTTGCGCGAGTACGATAGCATGTCTTTGTGGAATTTTATTTGCAAGAAGTATTTCAGGTGTCATTAAGAAAATGAATCATGTATTAGCTGCAACAGCAGAAGGAGAGTTAACGAATCAGCTTGATTTAGATAGAAAAGATGAGTTTTTACATCTGGGTATGGCAATCAATAAAATGAATGAAAACATGAGAGGACTTATCCGTAAAACTGTAAAAATTGGTGAAGTAGTTTCTTTTTCTTCAAAGGAAGTAACAAAAACATCTCAAGTTTTATTTGATACTTCAAAAGGAATTCATACTTCAATATCGGATATTGAAGTTGGAACAGGAGATCAGGCCAGAGAGATTGAGCAGTGTTATTTACATATGAATGATTTAGCAGACCAGATTGTGAGCGTGCATTACAGTATGAATGAGATGGTAAAGGTATCCGATGATACAAAACTAATTTTGGCTGATAATACAGAAATGGTAAAAGAGTTAGGGGAAAATGCAAGAAATACTGCAGATATAACAAAAGGGGTTATTGAGCAGGTACAAAGACTTGGCATGGAATCTAAAACAATAACGAATATTGTAAATTCCATCGATGATATAGCAAGTCAAACGAATCTCTTATCACTCAATGCCTCGATTGAAGCAGCAAGAGCGGGAGAAGCAGGTAGAGGATTCTCAGTGGTAGCAGATGAAATAAGAAAATTGGCAGAACAATCTAGGGCATCAGCTGCTGAGATAAGCAAGATAGTTCATTACATTCAAAACCTTTCTGATTCTACTATGGAAAGTGCTCATCAAGCAGAAAACATGTTAGAAATACAAGAACATGCAATGGAAGATACGATAGGTGCATTTGGGTTAATTGGAAATCAAGTAGAAAAACTCGTTGTTAGTATTTTGTCCATTAGCGAACGAATTACAGTAATTACAAATAAAAAGAACATAACTTTAGAAGCACTGGAAACTATCTCTGCGACATCAGAAGAAACCGCAGCAGCTTCCATTCAACTTGTTACAACGGCAGACAGTCAATTAAATGCAGTAGAGTCTTTAAAGCGAGAGGCAGAAGAATTACAGAAAGAGGCTATCTCATTAACTCAAGCGATACGATTATTTAAAATAGAATAGGGGGACAAACTATCCTCGGAACTTTTAATAAATCAAGAGTTCCGAGGATAGTTTTTAAATTAGCGTATATATTAACTTGTGAATTAGGATAAAAGTACTTAGAGTGAATCATATGTAATATGATTTCTGAACTTTGCATTATTTTATTAATTACACAACTTTAATTAGTATGGGGTAGCTAGCATAATCTACTACTCTATTTCGTG
>DPVV01000140.1:0-3307 GCA_003526525.1 Lachnoclostridium phytofermentans
GGGGAAGATCGAAAATTAGCGGCGATGAGAGAGCTTGAGGAAGAGACAGGATACTGCACCGAAAAAGTGGAGCATCTCCTTGATTTATATACTACAGTGGCTTTTTGCAATGAACTTATTAGTATCTATTACACAGAGGATTTAAAGCCCTCCAAGCAGCATCTTGATGAGGATGAATTTGTAGAGGTGGAAGCATATACATTAGAGGAATTGGTTGCTTTGATTTTAAATGGTACCATACAAGACGCTAAAACGATTTCAGCAATCCTAGCATATAAGGCAAAGAAAAATTTATAGTATGTTTCGAATAGTCCAAGCATATAGTTCTTAGTGAGAACTAGAAATCTATGTCTTGGAGGTCAGCATGAAACGATGGAGTTTAAGATTAAAAAAAAGAGAACCGTTGACAATAGCCATGGTTCTCTTTTTTGCAAGTGTTATCCTTGGGTGTATTTTCTCTAAAGTAAGCCAAGGATTATTGCAAAATAGTGTAGACAGCTTAAATAGCAGGTATTTTAATACCATTAAGTCCATGGAAATCAATTATGGGGATTTCTTTCGCTATATTTTCACCTCGAAACTAAAACCCTTTTTCCTGTTTTGGACTCTAAGTCTGACATTTTTGGGCCTACCATATATGGGATGGTATCTCTTAAGCAGGGGGTTTCAGGTGGGTTATCTTATGATGACTTTATGGATGCACTATGGGATGAAGGGCGGATTACTTTACCTCGCTTACTTATTTCCTCAAGAACTAATATTTGTACCAGTTGTTTTAATCAGTATTAAAAACTGTTTTGCTCTTTACATGGAGGCCAATCACGATACTACATCAGGGTTACAAAATGTACTATTATTGAAAAAATATATAAAATTAATTATAATACTAATTGTATGTATTTTAATTGGAGCTTGTATGGAGGCATTTGTAGGTAGTTATCTTGTGAAAAAGACCTTACAATTATTCTAATTAGATATTATAATAGTATTATACTACATGTTACATGTTACATGTTTCATTCTTTTCTCGTCTAGAGGTTTAGTACAAGTTAAAAAAAGATTGGATGAATACAGCTTACTGTCAAGCGATACGTGTCGGTGTGTGGCTTCGGGTCTGTTGGGAACTAGTTGGTTTAAGATGTTACATATAATGAAAAATGCGGTTGGAGCATGTTTTGGAGGAAATGGTGGAAAAAGAGATTGAAGATTTTTTAATTTATCAAAAGAATATAAAAAATGCCACAAACAATACCTTAAGTGCTTATCGCATTGATTTAAAAAGATGGTGTTTCTTCTTGCAAGAAAATAGTGTGAGTGAACCAAAGAAGATAACGGAAACCATAATCAATTCATTTTTGTTACAGCAAGAAAAAGTGGGGAAATCAAAGGCTACGGTAAACCGAAGTCTGGTTTCCATACGTAGTTTTTTATTTTATTTAATGAAACATGGAAAGTTAATTGGTGATCCTACCGAGAGGATTAAGCCACCAAAAGTTGAAATTGCTCCACCGAAATACTTAACAAAAGAACAAGTACTATCTTTATTATCTGCACCTGACTGTAATACCAAACGAGGTATCAGGGATAAAGCAATGCTTGAATTGATGTATGCGACAGGGATGAAGGTATCAGAAATCGGTGGATTAAAAAAAGAAGATATCAATCTAAAATTTGGATGCGTTACGGTTCGAGAAGTAAAGAAGAATCGGGTAGTACCATTTGGACAAGCTGCAAGAGCCTCCTTAGAAACGTATTTAGATTCAGATAACGATGTAAGAAAAGAAAGTCCGTATCTATTCCTAGGCAGGCAAGGGGAGCCTATGACAAGACAGGGTGTGTGGAAAATCATGAAATATTACGGGAAACAAATAGGGTTAGAAGAGGATTTGACACCACAGGTCATACGAAATTCTTTTGCAATCCATATGATAGAAAATGGCGCGGATTTAAACAGTATGAAGGAATTAATGGGACATACGAATATCACCGCTACACAACATTATACGAAGCAGCGTATCGGTGAAACCTTTGGAACTTATCAAAAAACTCATCCACGTGCGTGATTAAAAACTGTGGTGGCGAGAGGCAACGGATTGTTACTATTTGTGTCTGAGAGCTCGCATGAATACAGCATTTGCAGCGCACTATTTGAGGATACATTCAAAGATAATTAAAAAAGGGAGAAAGCACTCGTTGCTTTCTCCCTCTTAATACCCAATAAACGAGGTATTTTTCCTATACCTGTTCCTATATATTATCTGCTATCGTATAAATTAATTTTTCAGTAGTATCCCAGCCAATGCAAGCATCGGTGATGGACTTTCCATAGACGTGTTCACCAACTTTTTGGTTGCCCTCTTCTATGTAGCTTTCCACCATAACACCTTTTACTAACTTAGCAATCTGATCATTTACCTTACGGGAGTGAAGTACCTCTTTTACAATTCTAGGCTGTTCGTAATACTGCTTACTTGAATTTGCATGGTTCGCATCAACGATAGTCGCTTGGTTTAGGAGATTTGGTAATTCTTGATACATCATAAGCAAACGATTGAGATCTTCATAATGGTAGTTCGGAATACATTGACCATGTTTGTTTACTGCACCACGGAGGATAGTATGTGCTAATGGATTACCATCTGTTTGAACTTCCCAAGTACGATAGAGGAAAGTGTGGGAAGCCTGTGCTGCAATACAGGAATTTAGCATTACAGATAAATCGCCTGAGGTTGGGTTTTTCATACCGGCAGGAACATCCATACCACTGATAGTTAAACGGTGTTGTTGGTCCTCAACAGAACGTGCACCAACAGCGACATAGGATAACATATCATCCACATATGGCCAGTTTTCAGAATATAACATCTCATCTGCTGCAGTCAATCCAGTCTCATTGATAGCACGTAGATGCATCTTACGCATTGCAATCAATCCTTCTTGAAGGTTTGGTTCTTCCTCAGGATTTGGCTGATGGCTGATACCCTTATAACCTTCTCCTGTGGTACGCGGCTTATTCGTATAAATTCTTGGGATGATGATAAGCTTATCAGATACTTTATCTGCTAATTTTGTTAATCTATAAAGATAGTCAAGTACTGCATCCTCATTGTCAGCGGAACATGGTCCAATAATGACAAGGAACTTATCAGAAGCTCCAGTAAAGACATCTTTGATTTGCGCATCGCGTTCCTTCTTTATTCTTGTAGCGTACTCCGACATAGGGAGTGCGCTTTTCAACTCTTCAGGGGTCATAACTTTTCTAACATAATTAAAACTCATGATTTGTACCTTGCCTTTCTTTTTAGTC
>DPVV01000140.1:3417-3842 GCA_003526525.1 Lachnoclostridium phytofermentans
CCAAAATACAATTTAATGTATTAATGTGCTACTATTCTAATGCTTTTTTCACTATTCGTCAATGTTATTCTATCTAATCTATCCTTAGAAGTCTATTCTTGGTAGGAGAATCACATTTATAAATAATTCATAACAATTACAAAAGAAATATGAGAATTCTTAGTTTATTATTAAATCGTAAAATTGCTATTGAGTATGTAAATATATTTGGTTATACTGATAATAGTAAAATATTCTAAATGAACTTGTAAATAATGAACTTGTAAATAATAAAACTGTTAAGATAATAATAATTTTATCACATATTATTAAAGTAGCTGAGTAGTAAGTTATGAAAGATAATATAATAATAGCAAAGCTTATAAAAGATAGCTTGCTTGGAAAGGTAGATACGAATTATGAGAATGTATGACTTAATTAATAAG
>DPVV01000266.1 GCA_003526525.1 Lachnoclostridium phytofermentans
TCTATACTTTTCTGCTCTATATTATCTATTCTATATATTTCTACTCTATATTTTCTTTTCTATATTTTCTTTTCTATATATTTCTACTCTATATTTTCTTTTCTATATTTTCTTTTCTATATTTTCTATTCTATATATTTCTATTCTATATTTTCTTTTCTATATTTTCTTTTCTATATATTACTATATGTTTCTATGTTCCTTCTTTTGAATTTATTAAATATCACCAAGCACAATCCAGAGAATGTCTGCTGTTTTTATCATTTATCATATATATAATTCTAAAACCTCTATTTTCAGAATATTTGTGCATTATATCCTATATTGTTATTCTATATATTGAATTTTTTATAATTAATCTTCTTTTTCAAATTTTATTTTTTTGGTTGACAAAAAAAATAAGATAAGATACTATAGTCTACGGTGCATATACCGAAACATTTCTACTGATTAAATTGAAGGAGTTATTTATGAAAAGATTGTTGCATTATAAAAACAGAATACCTAATTTTATATCAGAGAAGTCGATTTGTCGGCGTTATTAAAGTCTTTCATTTTCTTTTAAATGATAGGCTTATTTTTATGCCCCAGGCACCCTTGTTAGGGAGTTTTTTTACTAATCAAAATCTTATTATGTATGGAGGAAAAAGTAATGACAAAAGAACAAAACACCATAGGCAGTGTTGGAATCTATGATGCCAGAACACTTGGCATACCAAAAATGATACTCCTTGGGTTACAGCATTCCTTTGCAATGTTTGGTGCTACTGTGCTTGTACCATTATTAACTGGTCTTAATGTATCTACAACTCTTTTAATGGCTGGTTTAGGAACTTTATTATTTCACATTCTTACCAAAGGAAAGGTTCCAGCGTTCTTAGGCTCCTCCTTCGCATTCATCGGAGGCTACACAGCAGTTGCTCCATTTATCGAAACAGAAGTAAATGGTCAGATGGTAACAACACCAAATGCAGAGCTCTTACCTTACGCTTGTGGTGGTGTAGTGATTGCTGGTCTCGTATATGTCGTTTTATCAGCATTAATAAAAGTATTTGGCGTGAATAAAATCATGCGTTTCTTCCCACCTGTTGTTACTGGTCCAATTATTATCTCTATCGGGTTAATTCTTGCACCAACTGCAATCTCTAACTGTCAAAACAACTGGCTTTTAGCATTCGTTGCTTTAGCTGTTATCATTATCTGTAATATTTTTGGTAAAGGTATGGTAAAAATCGTCCCAATTATGTTAGGCATCATTGTTTCCTATATCGTAGCACTTATCATCGGTGCTGTTGATTTTACCGCAGTAACCTCTGCTAATTGGATTGGAAACCCTGTTCCTGTAAGTGGCTTTGCTAAATTTAGTATTAGTTCCATTATCTCTATCGTTCCAATCTCATTGGCTACCATGATGGAACACATTGGCGATATCTCTGCTATTAGTGCTACTACTGGTAAGAATTATATGGCAGAACCTGGTCTTCATCGTACCCTACTTGGTGACGGCCTTGCTACCAGTTTGTCCGCTATGTTTGGTGGACCAGCCAATACAACCTATGGTGAAAATACTGGTGTACTGGCACTTACTAAAGTTTACGATCCTAAGGTTATGCAGATTGCTGCTTGTTTTGCAATTTTCCTATCCTTTTTCCCTAAGTTTGCTGCTATTATAAACACACTTCCAGTGGCTATTATCGGTGGCGTTTCCTTGATATTATACGGAATGATTTCATCCGTTGGTATTCGTAACGTTGTTGAAAATCGTGTAGACTTCACGCAAAGTCGTAACCTTATCATTGCAGCTATAATTCTTGGCTGTGCGCTTGGTTTTAATGGAATCGGTGGTTTAACATTTATGGTTGGTTCTTATGAGATTACACTTTCTGGTTTATCCGTAGCTGCAATTGCTGGTATTGTATTAAATGCAATCCTACCAGGAAATGATTATGTGTTTAGTACAGAAGACAAGCATGATGAATTAACATTCAAATTATAAGAAATTAATGTTTTTATTCACATAAAACATTACTTCTAAGTTTCTATATATAAGTAAAAATTCGTATAGCGTACTTTTCTTGTTTTGAAAAATGAAACAGAGGAAAAACTACAATCCTTCCTATTAATAAAGCACTGCTTCTTTCTTATGGATTTTAGTTTTTCCTCTGTTCTGTGTCAAAACGGATATTCGCAATCCGCTTACGCTACCAGCTCTACCTCATTGCCACTACGTGGCATTTTAAAACAGGCAAGTCCTTACCCCCGCTTACAGAAGCGGGGGGCTTCCCTAATGAGGTTAAATTACTTATATTATTTCAGTCTCATATTTCTAATAATTTTAATATCTTGAATCTGCAATATCTGTATGTATATCTACGCTATTAAAATATACCATAAAATCCAACTGATTTCATCCATAAAATACCAATATTTATAAGTAAGTATAATTAATTTCAGTCTACGGTATTCATTCGCCCATCTATTAATCTTATTCATCAGTTCATCTATACGAAAAAAAGCGTCATATCAATGATATGACGCTTCATTACATTTAATTGATCTAATTCTATTCTGCTTTAGCAAAGAAATCCCTCTTTGTATAATCTACTTGCAATGTTTTAGGAAGTTCATACTTTAAGCACAAACTTTCGTCTTCACTGTCTTTTGCAAGGAAGAAGTTATATTCACCTGCTTCACAAATCCATTCTTTTTCCTCATTGATAAAGGATAATATGTCTAGCTTGAAATCAAATGTAACTGTTTTTACTTCTCCAGGAAGCAAACTAATTCGCTTAAATCCAAGAAGTTCACGAATAGGACGAATCATACTTCCAATTACATCTTTTCCATAAAGCTGTACTACTTCATCTCCATGGGTGTTTCCTGTGTTCTTTACATCAACGCAAATCTGTAGAACTGGAATTGCTTCTTCTAAAACATTCATTTTTGCATTGCTGTATTCAAAATCTGTATAGCTAAGTCCATATCCAAAAGGTCTTGCAACAACTCCTTTTTGGTCATTATAGGTAGCGGAACCCAAGGATTGTAATGTTTTATAATGACTTGCATTTTGCTGATAATGATAAGTATAAACGCCATCTCCATAAGGAACATCCTGTTGTAATCTACCGCCTGGATTATTTTCTCCTGAGAGTGTTTCGGCAATTGCTTGCCCTGCATAAGTACAACATAACCAGCCTTCTAAAACAGCTTTTGCATTCTCGTATGCATTGCTACTTACCAATGGTTTTGCATCGGTATGCACCACTACAAAATTAGGATTTGCTTCTCCAACTTTTTGCAGAAGTTCTTCTTGTGCTCCTGGAAGACCTGCACTTGCAGTATCTACACCTTCTCCGTTTGTGCTATGTCCACCATAACCATTCTTTCCACCAACTGTTACAATTACTATATCTGCCCTTTTTGCAGCTTCTACTGCTGCTTCTATATAAGTCTTGTCTGGATCCTTATAATCACATCCCATAAGATACTCTACGTTTGGATATTTTTCATTTAATGCATGGAAAATAGTTCTTGCCTGTGGATAACGTCTGCGAATTAATGTTTCTACCACGTCGTTATCTACTTTCCCTCCAAATATGGAATCCGCATCCATCTGACCAGAGCCACCTTCTAACCCTGCCATTGCTGCCATATTACCAAGAAGCATTTCTTCCATTCCCACTGCAGTATAGGTTGACCACATTTTTCGTAGGCTGTTGCCAGTAGGTCCTACTACTAGGATTCTGGCATTCTTATCTTTTATTGGAAGAATACCGTCATTTTTCGTTAAAGTCATTGCCTTTCTACTTGCTTCTAGGCTTCCTAACTCTAGACTCTCGTCTGTATATACTTTTTCTATGACGGAATCCTCTTGTGGATATGGATTCTCAAATAAACCTAATTTAAATTTCAACTCTAAGCTTCTTAAACAAGAACGATCCACATATTTCTCATCTAACAGACCTTTTTCCACAGCTTCCACCAAGTTATGATTGTAAGCGGATGGATTTGGACATTCTACATCCAATCCAGCTTTCAGACATTGGATTGCTGCATCCTGTAAATCTTTTGCTACATGGAAATTATTTACCAATCGATCCACCGACATGTAGTCACTTACAACCAATCCGTCAAAACCGAGATCCTCTCGTAGTAAATCATTCAAAATTGCTTTAGAAGCGCAAACAGGTCTTCCTTCCATTTCTGCATAAGAATTCATCACAGATAATAAGTCTGCTTTCCGAATGGCAGCTTCAAATGGTTTCGCATGAACTTCTCTTGTTTCCCTTCCATCCAGCATCGTCTTTGCCATGTTAATTCCACCTTCAGTGATTGAATAACCTAAAAAGTGTTTTGCCGTCGCCGCTACACCTTTCGTGTGATCACTCCCCTGTAGGCCTGATATGAAAGCACATGCCATTTCTGATACAAGTGTTGGGTCATTTCCGTAAGTTTCGTTAATACGACCCCATCTAAGATCTCTTGCGATATCTAATACTGGCGACAATGCCTGTCTTGCGCCCACCGCTACCATCTGTCTTCGTATTTTATCGCCCATCTCCCTTACCATTTCTGGGTCAAAAGAAGCACCTAAACTAATGGAGGTAGGATATGTTAAGGCATTTGGAAACACCGGCCCGCTTAATGCTTCACAATGAATCACTGCTGGAATTCGTAGACGACTAGAAGCCATTACCTTATCCTGTAGCATACGAATCATGGCAGCATGTGCTTTGGGTTCTTCTTTGCCACCCATGATTGCCAACTGCCCGATTCCATTTTCCAGTGAAAAGCCTTCTTCAATTCCTGGAATAGGTGCTGGAATCATATGAGTAGACAATTGATTGACCTTTTCCGGAAGTGTTAACTTACTAAGTAAATCCTGCGCTCTTTCTCTTGCTGTTAATGTTTTGTCCAAATACATTTCCATATTCTATTTCTCCCTTCTTTGCTTTAAATCCTCCTCGATTTGCGGATAAATTTTGTCAATATTGGAATATCCAAGGAATATCATTGCAAATAAAAGTCCGATAATTGGCAATCCTACATATAAAAATTTGATTACGTTAAGCGCGGATTCCGATTGTACAGCCAAAGTTGCATCATACTTACCTAATGCAAGTCCCCATCCTACAAGTGCGCTACCGAGTCCTGTTCCAACTTTCATCCCAAAGCTGGTTGCACTATTGGTAAGGCCATCTTGTCGCACTCCTGTTTTCCATTCACCATAATCAATCGCATCGGCAACAATTGCAAAAAGTCCTGCCGTATTCGGTGCAACGCCTACACCTTTAATAACAAGTCCAATTAGAACAACCGTTAAATTGGTCGGAGCCAATAACACAATTATGGAACCTATCATTTGAAGAGCAAGTCCTCCCATCATGCATTTCCATTTTCCTATCTTCCTTGTCAAAATTGGGAATAATGGTAATCCGAATATCAGAGGAATCATGGTTGCCATAGTAATTAATCCATAGATTTTGGCATCTCCCAAAATATCTCTTGCAAAATAAATACCAATACCAGATCCTGCTCCTTGTATTAAATAAGTGATTACAAAAAGTAAAGTAATGGATATAAAATATCTGTTTTTAAATAAAACCTTAAAGCTCTCAATCACAGAGATGTCTTCTTTCATTTCTGCTTTTTGTGGTGTATAACGTTCTTTTGTTCCGAAAAAAGTAATCATAAAAGCGATTGACGACAATACTGCATAAATAACCGAAGTGGTACCCCAGCCAAATTTTTCAACTAGCGGAATCGTGATACTGGAAATCATAATTGCAGTAATCATCGTACAAATAAAGCGGATGGTACTTGCAGATGCACGCGTCTGTTGATCATCTGTCATAAGAGAAAGTAATGCATTATAAGATAGATTATATGCTGTATAGGCAAATGCTGCAACAAATACATAAGTCACTGACGCATATACTACTTTTCCAGTATTCTCAAGACCCATAGGTACATTGAATAATAGTATCAGGCCTATCGCCATCATTGGGGTGCTCCATAAAATCCAAGGTCTCGCTTTTCCCATTTTTGTATGTGTCCTATCCAAAATAGTTCCAAAACACAAATCGGTTACCCCATCCAAAAGCCTTGTAACAAGCATAATTGTTCCTACCACTGCTGCGCTTAGCCCAACATTATCCGTATAATAAAGTGTTAAAAAGGCACTGACAGTTGTCCATACAAAATTACAACCTACATCTCCAAATCCGAAAGCTAATTTTTCCTTAAAAGATACTTTATCCTTCATAGTCACTTTCCTTCCTATAGTACAATCGTACCTTGGGTCAAGTCTTGATTGTCACTGCTTGTACCCAGATAAACTTCATAGGTCATATGCTCCAATTCCATTTTTCCATTTGCTTCGTTATACCAGCACAATTCACTTACTGGACATTCTATCTGAACTCTTTTACTTTCGCCTGCATTTAAAGATACTCGGCTAAATCCTCTTAATATTTTAACTGGTCTGTCTATGGAAGAATTAGAAAATCCAACATACATTTGTACAACTTCCGTACCCTCTCGTTTTCCTATGTTTGTTATGGTTGCGTCGGCACTGATAGAATTCCCATTAGTAGAAAAAACAATATCTTCTAGTTTAAACTCGGTATAAGAAAGCCCATAACCAAATGGAATGGATGGTTTAACGCCTTCCTTTTCCAATTTAGTGTACCCATGATAATAATCATAATATTGAGATTCCGTATCCCAATCTACCTGTGGTAAATCGCTTTCTTTATAAGGAATCACAAACGGTAATTTTCCACTTGGATTAACATCTCCAAACAGAATCTCAGCAATCGCTGTACCACCTTCCATTCCTGGATAATATGCCATCATAATCGCATTAACATCTTTTTTCCATTCCTCAATCATAATCATATTACCGCCGATTAAGACAGCAACGGAATTTTTATTTATAGGACCTACTTCTTGAATTAGTTTGATCTCGTTTTTATGTAACCCCAAAGAATCCTTGCGGTCTCCTCCCATTGAACCAGTATATCCTTCACTTTGGGCTTCTGAAACATATTCGCCCTCATCGTCATGATCATATCCAACCACAAAAACAACTGCGTCCGCTTCTTTGGCCAATTCTTTGGCATGCTCTATATCCTCTCCGTCATAAAATATAACTTGAGATTTTGGTGAAACATTGGCAATTCCTTGAATTGGTGAAACCACATATTTCGGAAATACCCAGCTAGAACCATGATCTCCTATGTTCTCTTTTTTTCCGAGTTTTCCAAGTACCACTGTTTTCTTAATTGCTTCCTTGGATAATGGAAGAATTTCATTTTCATTTTTTATTAAGGTAATTCCTTCTCTTGCGGATTGCAGGGCAAGGTCAATATGTTCCTTACAGCCAATTTTTTCTTCAGAAATTTCTTTCCTAGATGCATTTTCTGTCTGGGAAGCCAACAATGTTCTTATAATTCGTAATGCTGCCTCATCTATTTTAGATTCAGCTACAAGTCCATCCTTAACCGCCTGTACTAGTTTTTCACCAAAAAACTGTGTACAACACATTTCTATATCCTGTCCTCCATTAGCTGCTTCTACCGTATCTTTCACACCCCAAATGAAATCACTCATTACAAATCCATCAAAATCCCATTCCTTTTTCAAGACTTCATTTAGTAGATAGCCGCTATGACCGCAATGGGTACCTTGATATAAATTGTAAGCACTCATAACGCTTGCTGCTCCACGATCGATACATTTTTTGAAATGTGGTAAAAATACTTCTCGCTCAGTACGCTTATCACATTTCACATCCACTTTAAATCTAGAAATTTCCATCTGATTAAAAGCAAAATGCTTAATACAAGCAATTACATTTTCCTCTTGAATGCCTTTTGCCAAAGAACTTCCCATTTCACCGATATGGTAAGATTCTTCTCCGTAGGTCTCTTGGCTTCTTCCCCAACCAGGATTATAAGGGAGATTAATACACACACCTGCAAACAAGTTTCCTTTATAAGCACGGATTTCTTCTGCAATGGCACGTCCTATTTTCTCCTCTAGCTCTGTATCAAAAGAAGCTCCTCTACACATGGATACCGGAAAACAAGTACTTTTTCCAGTTCCGCAAACAACTCCTCTTGGCCCATCACAAAATAACATTGGTGTAATATTTTCCTTTTCTATCCCACCTGCTGGATATGGAAAGTAATTGTAATGTTTATTCAAAGGATCTGACATCATGTCCTGCATCATTCCTTCTAAAGTGACGTTTCCTCCCATAAGAGAAACTTTCTCTTCTAAGTTCAATGTATCCAAAATTCTTTTTGCTTCCTTTGTGTAACTAAGTCTTTGGTCTTTCGTGATACTCATAAAAATTACCTCCTTATATATTCTTATTTTTTCTTTCATTAACTCTTTTTTCTCATGCTACTAATCGTATTACTGCTTAGAACAGAATGGCTCATCGCCGTTAATTACAGGAATGCTCCTTTATTTATCAATTACTGTATCGGATAAGTAATCCATGTGCTTCCTTTTCACTCCAAGTAAGATATCCCTTAATTTCCATATCGTTGTTTAAGCAACCTCCATTGCTCCGATATTCATTTGGTGTAATTCCCACTTCTGTCTTAAATACACGATAGAATGTCTTGTCCGATTGAAATCCTACCAAATCGGATATTATGCCTATTTGCTTATCCGTATATTTCAGTAGTCTTCTAGCTTCATCAATGCGGCGTTCGGTCAATAGTTTTTTAGCAGAAATCCCTAGATTGCTTGTTAAAAATCTATGGACGCTCTTTTCACTCATTCCAATTTCTTTGTACATATCTTCTAGTACAAACTCATTTTTAAAATGATTCTGAATATAATCAATACAAGTCATTAGAAAATTATTGTTGTTTTCATTTCGTTTTTCACCTGAAGACTTCTGATAGATATCATAAGAGAGATTCTCAAAGCATTCGGCTACTAGCATTAAAACTAGGGCCCTTGTTCGCAAGCTTGCCGTTTCACAAATTTTTTCCCTCAAATTAGATAATCCAATCTGAGATACTAGCTGTGTGAAAATATCAATATTACATTTAGGCTGCATTCTTTGGTTTTTGCTGTTCAAATAAAAATAATAATCTCTATTTTCATTTTTTTCGATACAAAACAGTTCTGGTACAATTTGAATAAAAAGCAAAAGATTATTGTCGTTGGTACACTGTAGTTCATGTATTGTTTTGGAGTTTAATAAAATAATATCTCCTTCTTGTAGAATTACAGCTTCTGGTCGCGTATTAATCTTTATACTTCCTTTCAAAACAAATACAAATTCATATTCATAATGCCAATGAAAATTAGAATATTTTATAGATGTAATAAATATTCTTGCACTCCGAAAATTATTGTATTCAATTAGTTCAAAATTGTAATTATTCATATTGCATCTCTCCTATTCTTATATTATCATTTTTTTAGTCATATTGTTCTCATAAACAGACTTGTTACATCTTGTTTTTGGACATCTTATATATTTACTTTCGGTTTTTATATTATTTTTTATATA
>DPVV01000233.1:0-1233 GCA_003526525.1 Lachnoclostridium phytofermentans
TACCCGCTATATAAACTTCATTATTTCTTAAAATACGGCTTGCAAAATTAAGTCGATCCGCAGAATCATGATTTCCACTAATCATAAATACTGGAATATTACGTTTATGTAAGCCTGATAAGAAATCATCCAACAAATTAACACCTTCAACCGTCGGTAGATTCTTATCGTAAACATCACCAGCAATTAGTAATGCATCTGGTTTTTCCTCATCTGCAAGCTCTAAAATCTTTTGTAAGATATAAGTCTGGTCTTCTATCATCGAAAACTCATTTACTCTTTTTCCAATATGCAAGTCCGATAAATGCATAAATTTCATACCGACACCTCCATTAATCTTTTCCACTCTATCATAACACAAAAGTACAGGGAATGATAAGAACAAATATTCTGGAAAGTGATGAATATTGTATAAGAATGAGAAAAGGCACCATGTATGAATCACTCCCTATCTACTTGAAAGAAAGCAGTTTCTACATTGTACCTTTATTTACCTTACAGGATGAATAAAATCAGAAAAATCTAGGCCTTTAGCATGTAGCCCTCACTGCATCTGCTTATAATAAAAAATAGCTGCCTGTGTCCGATCTCTAACATCAAGCTTCAACAACAAATTACTTAAATAATTCCTGACCGTTCCCTCGCTTAAGAACATAGCATCTGAGATTTCTTTGTTACTAAGTCCTTCCGCGACCATAGTTAGGAGTTCATACTCCTTCTTTGTTAGCTGATACGCCTCATAAGGAAATTCCTTTTTCTTTTGCATTAAGTCTGGTAACTTGGTTACAACATCTGAACCAAATACACTCTGTCCGATAGAAACCGCTTTTAACGCAGGTTGTATACTATCATAGTCTTGCTTTAACAAATATCCTTTTGCACCAATCTTTAATGCCTTTACGATATATTCATCATCTGAAAATGTTGTTAAAAATAATATTTTAGCATTTTTATGTTTCGCTAAAATTTTTTCTGCCGCCTCAATACCGCTCATTGTTGCCATACGAATATCCATTAAAAGTACATCAGGAATATATTTCTCATATAGAGTGATGGCTTCACTCCCATCATTACCGACGGCATCTACTTTAATCTCAGAATCCATTTCTAAGATAACCTTTAAAGAAGAACATACCAAACGGTCATCATCAACTATTACAATTCTCATTCTTAGCCTCCATGCTACGACTATCTTTTAGGAGCATCTAATGACTCAAGTTTGGCGTAGCACAA
>DPVV01000233.1:1428-4355 GCA_003526525.1 Lachnoclostridium phytofermentans
GTTTGGCGTAGCACAAACTTGGTGAATGAAAGATTAAAATCTTTCACTCTTTCTCCTCGCACGTTTTTGGTATTATTACAAATATACGAAATCCTTTTTCTGAAGTAATCGTAATATTTCCTCCTAATGCATTCACTCTGTCTTTCATGTTCATTAATCCGATTCCTTCACCTGATATCTTTTTAATTCCAGTTCCATTGTCTTTTATCAGTAGCTGATACATCCCTGGATGCTCCCGTAGTACTACTTCCACTTTTGTGGCATTGCTATGCTTTATCATATTAGAAAATGCTTCTTTTAAAATCGTTAAGAAACAATACTTTACATTCCGATTTGCCACATTTCCCATATCATAATCTAATTCCACTTTACAAAAAGTAAAATCGTTCACCAACTGTTCTACACTCGTTTTCAAATCAATCGCACCATCGTGCAAATCATGAACACTTAGTCTTATGGAATTCATAGCATCCGATAATGTATCTTTTAATCCACAAAGTAACTCTTTACTTTCTTCATTTTTATTTACCGCAATGGCTGCACCTACCATTAGGATAGAACGAGATAACATATGACCGACATTATCATGTATTTCTCTAGCAATTCGATTTCTTTCTTTTAATGTAGCTAAATAGATCTCGGTATCCTGCTGACTTATAAGTTCTAGATTTCTGGCTTCTAACTCCATCTTAGATTCTTTGGTTGTGTCTTGTAGTTTAAATAATCGTTCCTTCAATTGGCTTTGCTTCATCGTTCGTACCGCAAATGTTACAGCAATAATATGTAACATGATAAAAAATAAACACTTAAAAATTGAATCAAACTGCGTGATTTGATATCCAGCAGTAATTATGACTGCGATACTTAGCGCCTTCTTACGAAACCAAACTGCTTCATATAATAGTAACGGTAAAAAGGCGAAGAATTGCGGCATAAAAAGGCAGAGTAGAAAATAGCAAATATAACTAACATAAAACAAAAATTCTTTTTCCATTACATAATTAAATTCACTGATTGCCATTGCAACCAGTAAGGCTATCACTGCATACTTTATATTTGTATTTAAATCTAGAAAAAAGCTGCAACATATTAGTATAAGTAAACGATCATAGATGGAATTCAAACAGGTTCTCCCTTCATGGATCACAGCTATGGCCATGATTCCTTTTGTTTTAGAAACTCAGATCATAATTACCATAATTTTAACATATTCTCTGCCTATTGTTAAACAAATTTTTCCCATTATTAAAAAGGCCGCCTGTCAAAAGAACATGCGACCTATTGTGATTTAGGACAAGTTTTTGTTATAATGTGAAGTGAAGATAATATAGGAAGGAGCCGATATTATGGTTTGTAAAATGGTGATTCTCTTAGATGTTTCGCTCTGCATGAAATCCGATGTTCGGACGAAGTTCACGCAGAGGAATCAATAATTCGTCCGCATTGGGTTTCTGATTTAAGTTTATTAAAAATTTTAATTAAAAAAGGAGAAACCCATGAAATTTTATACTAACAATAGCTACTCGCAAATGCAGGCTTGCTCAGGCGGCCAGATAACACCAGAATATCCATATAAATTGTATCTTGACTTAACGCAGGATTGCAACCTAGCCTGTAAAATGTGTCGCGACAAGGTTCAAATCACAGGTAAAACAATGCCTTTTAACTTGTTTTGCAGACTTGTTGATGAAACCGCACCTTATGTAAGAAGCTATTCTTTATTTAACTGGGGTGAACCCCTCATTTTAAAGGACTTCCGCGAATATGTCCGTTATGCTTGTTCTAAGAAGAGGGCGGACTGCACAGTTGATATTTCAACAAACGGCATGCTTCTCACAGATAACATGATAAACTTCCTACGAGAAATGGAAGTCTCTGTAGTCGTTTCTTTTGACGGCGCGGATAAAAACACGTTTGAGAACATCAGGCGCGGGGCAAATTTTGAATTTGTTTGTGAGAAATTGAAAGCCCTTTCTGAGGCATATTCTAATATGCCTTTATTAAAATCCCCCGAAATTTATACGTCGGTTCAAAAAGACAATCAAAATCAGTTATTGGCGATAGCAGAGCTTGCGTATTCTTTGGGAATAAAGCGCATGGGATACGGTCTTGTAACCGCCCCCGCTGAATACGCAGCGGAAGCAAATGATGATTTACGGCGCGAAATTGAAAAAACCGCCGAGTTTATTGACAGCCACGGAATGCTTAATAGTCTATATCCAACTAAAGTCGGCGATTATTTATGGTGGGGGAATAAATATCTTCACAAGGATAATTTTCTTGTTGACACAAGTTGCAACGCGCCTTTTGTTAGCGCGTCTATAGCATATAACGGTGATGTGTACTTATGCTGCAACGGCGGCGATGTGACGGGGAATGTTTGCGATAAAAGCTTCAAGGAAGTATGGCAAAGTGCTAAATACAACGAAATGCGGGAAGCGGTTAATTCAAATTCCGATATGCCGAAAAGCTGTAGAACTTGTGCGTGGTTTAACAGGTAAGATGAAATTTTTGTACATAATAGGCATTATCGTCAATAAGTAATGAATTTTACGCTTCTTTTGAAACGGCGGCGCGTCATGGTGACGTGCCGCCGTTATAAAAAACGTTGCCATAATTTAATAATATCCATTACTATTTAAAGCCTTATTTCTTATATTAGATAAACGATCTAAAGCTCCTATTAATGTTTCATCTTTCTTTGCAAAGTGAAGTCTAATTAGATGATTCACTTCTTCTTTAAAAAAGCTGGAACCTGGCACTGCTCCCACACCTACTTCTCTAGCTAACCATTCGCAAAATCTTACGTCGTCTTTTACATTAAATTCAGAAACGTCCACCAAAACATAATAAGCTCCTTGAGGATCTGTATAGTTAAGATTTAAATCAGCCAATCCACCAACAAACAGTTCTTTTTTGTGTGTATA
>DPVV01000411.1 GCA_003526525.1 Lachnoclostridium phytofermentans
TATCTAGACCACCAATTTCCACAATCTGATAGATATCCCATAAACAGTATAGTTTTTGCTAAATAGACCATACTACAGTTAAAATAATTATAAAGAGGATCAAAGATGAGAACAACCATTGACGAAAATATACATCGAAAAGAAGCCTGGGATAAAGTCACTGGAAAGGCACAATACACAGATGATATACCTGTTACCGGTTATCTCCATGCGAGGATTTTAACCTCCCCTTATGCCCATGCAAAGATAAAATCCATTGACTGTTCAAAAGCCATCCAGTTACAGGGTGTAAGAGCAATTATTACAGGCAGTGATTTTCCTGTGTTAAGCGGAGTTCTTATAGAAGACAGACCACCTCTTGCAAAAGATGTAGTAAGGTATGCAGGAGAAGCGATTGCTGTAGTTGCAGCTACGACAGAAGCCATAGCACTAAAAGCAGTCAGAATGATAGAAGTTGAATATGAAATCCTAGAAGCTATTTTTTCGCCTATGGAAGCATTAGAAAAAGATGCACCTTTGCTTCACCCAAGGCTTGGCCATTATAAAAAAATGATGGAGGATATACATCCTGTAGATCAAAGTAACATTGCCTCCAAATTCCAGGTCAGGAAAGGAGATACAAAAAAAGGATTTGCAGATAGCGACGTTATCATCGAAAAGAGCTATAAACTACCTCCTTCTGATCATCTGGCTATGGAAGTTAGGGCGGTGAGAGCAGAAATATCGGCAGATGGAAAAGTAAAAATTGAGACTTCCTCCCAAGCACCTTATACTGTTATAAAGCAGATATCGTCTTGCTTTCAGATACCAGCAGGAAATATAGAAGTGCAAGTTCCCTTCGTAGGAGGTGCTTTTGGAGGGAAGGCACCTGTGACCTTAGAGTTTCTGGCATACATGATTTGCGTGAAAGTAAATGGAGCCCCTGTCCGTTTGGCTGTACCAAGAGAAGAGGATATGACAACAGCCCCTTGCCGGCTAGGGCTGGAAGCTGATTTAAAAATCGGTGCAAAATCAGATGGAACTATAACAGCAGCCAGATTTATTTTTTACCTGGATACCGGTGCTTATGCTGATATTGGACCTTATATGGCTAAGTCCATAGTAGCAGATTGTACAGGGCCTTATAGAATAGAAAACCTTTCCTGCGATTCCTACTGCATTTATACCAATCATACCTATTCCACTTCTTACAGAGGCTTTGGTCATTTGTGTTATACGTTCTGTGTTGAGAGAGCAATGGATGATCTCGCCAAACGATGTGAAATAGATCCGCTAGAATTTAGAAGAATTAATGCTATTAAACCAGGGGATTTAACGCCCACCCAGGTTGTCAGCACTTATAGCAATACAGGAAATACGGAGCATTGCCTTAAAAAATTAAAAAAACTAATCCACTGGAATGGAGGAAGTTTAAAGAAAATTGATGAAAATACTGTATCAGCAACGGGAATTGCCTGTCTATGGAAAGCAGCTGATACTCGTACAAACGCGATATCCGGTTCTATTATTACCTTCAATTACGATGGAAGCTTAAACTTAAACACTGGTGTTGTGGAAATGGGAAGCGGTGGTCAGACTTATCTGGCCCAGATTCTTGCAGATAAGCTTAAAATGGATGTAAAAGATATTCATGTAAGCCTTTCTGTAAATACAAGATTGAATCCGGAGCATTATAAAACGGTTGCAAGTATGACCAATTACATGGCAGGCAACGCTGTGATGAAAGCGGCTGATGATGTAATAGAGCAGTTAAAAGCAATGGGATCACAGATTTATTCCTGTAGCCCGGAAGAAATCGAGGTTGCTGAAAGCAAGGTTTTTAAAAAAGCTCAACCGGACGATTATATTTTATTTAAAGATATTGTTTTAGGTTATAAGGCTAAAAACGGGGCGTCCATTGGAGAACCGGTAATTGCAAAAGGTGGATTTATGCTAAAAGGCTTATCCTTATTAGACCCCAACACAGGGAAAGGAAGGACAGGACCTTCCTGGACAGTAGGTGCGCAAGCAGTTGAAATTGAGTTTAATCTGACGGATTTCACTTATAAAATAATCAAAGCAACAACTGTCATGGATGTAGGGAAAGTAATAAATCCAAATGCGATGAAGGAAATGATATATGGCGGTATGGCTATGGGGTTAAGTATGTCCAGCAGAGAAGTCTATCATTATAATAAAGAAGGAAGAGTAAAGACTCCTAATTTACGAACCTATAAGCTTTTGCACATAGGCCAGGAGCCGAAGTTTAAGGTGGAATTTGTAGAAACACCACAGGAGGATTCCCCTTTTGGCTCCCGAAGTATTTCAGAACATGGCATTATAGGGATTCCGGCAGCACTTGGAAATGCATTAGCAGCTGCATCTGGAGTCTCTATTGATGAACTTCCTATGACACCGGAATATCTGTGGAGAAGGAGGAAGTTGAGCCATGATAGCAAATGATTTTATCTACTGTAAGCCTGAAAACAGAATAGAAGCAATAAAAGCCTATAAAACCTTAAGCAAAGAGAAGAAGGTATTTTACTATGGTGGAGGCAGCGAGATTATAACAATGGCTAGAGCTGGAAGCCGTGTGCCGGATGCAGTCATTGATTTGAAAGGAATAGAAGAATGTAATCAATTAGAGTTAACAGATGAAAGTTTAGTAATAGGTGGAGCGGTATCATTAAATGCAATCGAAGAATCCGGATTATTTCCGCTCCTTGGTACAACAGGTTCCCGTATTGCAGATCATACCAATCAGTGCAGGATTACGCTGGGAGGTAATATCAGCGGAACAATTATCTACAAAGAAACGGTTTTACCATTACTGCTTACTGATGCTAAAATAATCATCTATGGGCCACGGGGGTTTCGGAGGATAACGTTTAAAAATGCGTTTGATCAAGAAATCAAATTGAGAAACGGTGAGTTTATTTATCAGATTAAAATCAAAAAAGATATGCTTTCTTTACCTTTTACCCATGTAAAAAAGACTGCAATAGAAAAAATAGATTATCCATTGATAACGGTTTGCAGTATTACCTATGAAAATCGTTTACGATTCGCTTTTTCTGGTCTTTGTTCTTTTCCCTTTCGGAGTTTAGAAATAGAGAAAATTTTAAATGACGAACAGCTATCATTAGAAGAAAAGCTTGAAAAAACACATGGTCTTTTACCGGAACCGCCAATCACAGATTATGAGGGAACCGGGGAATACAGGCTTTTTGTATTTGATAATATTATCAAATCTATTTTAGAAAGGCGAAATGATGAAGTATTATGAAAATGATTGTGTGATCGAACTTAATGTGAATAATGAGATAAGAAAAGCAGCAGTTCGTCCTTCTGATGTCTTATTGGATGTATTAAGAGAGCAATTAGGACTGACAGGTGCTAAGCCAGGATGCAAAAATGGTGACTGCAGCACCTGTACTGTACTAATGGATGGACTGCCTGCTAAATCCTGTTTAGTTTTAGCTATAGAGGCTGTGGGACATAAAATCTTAACAGTGGAAGGACTTGGAGGACACGCTCCTATACAGGAAGCATTTGTTCAATATAATGCTTTTCAATGTGGTTACTGTACTTCCGGATTTCTAATGGTCTGTCATGCCCTTGCTGAGAAGAAACCAGGTGCAGATGAATTTGAGATGGAAAAATGGCTTCAGTCCAATATATGCAGATGTACCAGTTACCAGGAGATAAGAGAAGCTGTGAAGAGTGTACTGAAGCAAGTTTAAAGAAGAATTTTAAATAAGTGGTGACGAAATACATTTCTAGTAATCGAAAGGATATATTTACTTGTTGTACTAAGTGCTCATATACGATATGATAGCAAACGTAGTTTGTTTCCCCTAAGGGGGAATGTATTTGATATTTGAGGAGGAAGTACAATTGTTAAATATTCCAGGAACATGTGTTAAGTGTGACAATAATTTAAAGTTTGAACGTCATGAAAATCTTGCAGGAGCAGCTTACTGTCCAAATTGTGATTTTGTATTAGAGCTAACAAAGGAAGAGTTTGATCAGGTAAGCGTATTAATTGAGGAATAGTAGTTAAAGTATCTAATACTTATATTATTAAACTCATCAGGGAAGTCCTCCGCCTTCTGTAAGCGGGGGTAAGGACTTGCCTGTTTTAAAATG
>DPVV01000507.1 GCA_003526525.1 Lachnoclostridium phytofermentans
AATGGAATAAGATTATTGATAGAGGTATGGCAAAAGATTTTTCGTGGAAAACATCTGCGAAAAAATATGAAGAGTTATATGAATCTTTATAAGTGATATTCTTCCCACGGTTTGTTAAGACCGTGGGAATTTCTCGTGTAAAAAATCTTATACTATAATAGTTAAATAGAATTGTAATACAAAGAAACAATAACAACACAGGTATAAAAGATATAATTATAGCAGTTATTGAATGAAATCATGCAGAAATTACCATAGGAATTTATGATAATAATAGATAAGATAGGAATAGATTGATAAAAGAACTGCGCTGTATCTACAAATTTGAGACAGCATTGTCTTGTAAGCAAGACGAAAGTAGACAGAAATGAAGTATCAATGAAACGAAGAAACGAGGATAATACAATGAAGTTAACAAAGTTATTAGAGCGTCTAACTTACCAATGTAAAGAGGGAACTGTTGATAGAGAAATTAGTACGTTATGTTATGATTCAAGAAAAGTAGAAAAGGATTCTATCTTTGTATGCATTACTGGAGTAGTAAGCGACGGCCATTCTTTTGTTAATGAGGTTATCGAAAAAGGTGCCACTGTAATCGTTGCTGAGAAGGAAGTAACGGTACCAGATGGTGTTACCTTATTATTAGTATCAAGTACTAGAGAAGCGCTTGCTTATTTATCCGCAGCGTATTTTGATTATCCAGCAGAAAAATTAAAAACAGTTGGTATCACTGGTACTAAGGGTAAAACAACAACGACTTACATGGTTCATTCTATCTTAACTGAGGCAGGAATAAAAACTGGTCTAATTGGTACAATTGAGACGATGATTGGGGATACCGTTATACCAGCGAATAATACGACACCGGAATCCTATCTGGTTCAACAATATTTTGCCATGATGGTAGAAGCAGGTTGTACATGTGTTGTAATGGAAGTATCTTCTCAAGGGTTAATGCTCCATCGTGTAAGTGGATTTACTTTTGACATTGGCGTATTTACCAACATGGAGCCAGACCACATTGGGCCAGGCGAACATGGAAGTTTTGAAGAGTATATGGCTTGTAAGGGACTTCTCTTCAAGCAATGTAAGGTTGGAATCGCTAATGTTGATGACAAACATATGGAACAGGTACTAAGTGGCCATACTTGCACGCTAGAGACTTATGGACTTAGTGAAAAAGCAGATTTAAGAGCGATTGATATCGATTTACATTCCAAACTTGGTAACTTAATGGTATTATATAATGTAAAGGGTTTATGTGATTTCCCTGTTCAAGTTAATATACCAGGAACATTTACTGTTTATAATTCACTAACAGCAATTGCAATCTGTAGACATTTTAATATTAGTACAGAACGAATCAAGGAAGTATTAACTAAGGTCAAGGTAAAAGGAAGAGTAGAACCAGTAGAAGTCTCTAAAAAATTCACAATGATGATCGACTATGCTCATAATGCGATGAGTCTTCAAAGTGTATTATCTACCCTAAGAGAGTATGAGCCTAAGCGTTTGGTATGTTTATTTGGTTGTGGAGGTAATCGTTCGAAAGATCGTCGTTTTGAAATGGGTGAGATATCATCAAATTTAGCAGATTATACGATTGTTACTTCAGATAATCCTAGATTTGAAGAACCTCAGGATATCTTAAATGATATTGTTGTCGGAGTAAATCGTGGTAAAGGAGCATATATTGCGATTCTTGATCGTAAGGAGGCAATCCGCCATAGTATTTTAACTGCGAAAGAAGGAGACATCATTCTGATTGCTGGTAAAGGACATGAAAATTACCAAGAGATTCGTGGTGTGAAGTATCATATGGATGATCGAGAATTAATCCAAGAGATTGTTGCGGAGATGACTTTAGAACAGCAAACCGCTCTTTAATCATCTGTTTGCAAATGTGGTACTGTAAAAAACAAGATGTGTAGAATACATTTTCAAATATCGTTATAAAAAGACGCGAAAGCGACAGAATAGAGGTTTCTTATGGCAACGTTTCATGTAAACGAAATTGCTACTATTACTGGTGGCACTATAATAAAGGGAAATAATGATAGATCAATTCATAAAATAAGCACCAACTCAAAAGTAGGAGATAGCGATACACTCTTTGTTCCTATTGTTGGTGAAAGAGTGGATGCTCATGATTTTATTGCAGATGCTTATAAGCAAGGAATCAGAGTAACGCTAACAAGCAAAGAAGAGATAGCAGATGGTACTGATGATATGATTTATATTAAAGTAAACCATACAGTTGATGCATTACAGCGTCTTGGAGAATATCATCGTGATCATAGTAAGGTACCAATTATTGGAATAACTGGAAGTGTTGGAAAGACAACAACAAAGGAAATGATAGCTGCAGCGTTAAGTACCAAATGTAATGTGTTAAAAACGATTGGGAATATGAATAGCCAAGTTGGATTACCACAGATGATGCTGATGCTTGAAGATACTCATGAAGTTGGTATTATTGAGATGGGTATGAGTGAATTTGGTGAAATGGAGCGTATCGCTAAGGTAGCAAAGCCTAATATGGCAGTTGTTACAAATATCGGTGTTTCGCATATCGGACAGTTAAAGACTCAGGAGAATATTCGAAAAGAAAAACTAAACATTGTAAATTACTTTACAGAGGATTCGATTTTATTATTAAATGGAGATGATCCATTATTATTGGAGATTTATGAAGAATATTCCAAAGATAACGGCTCTGTCAAAGAAAAAACACAAAACAATGGTAGTGTTGATTTATCAGAAATGACACGAAGTAGTTTAAATAAGGCATCTGTTTATACCTTTGGAACAAACTCTCATTGTACCATTTATGCAGACAATATAAAAACAGATGGTGAGTCAACTATGTTTACCTTCCATTACAAAGAAGGTACAAAAGAAGCTCTTGTAGGTGAAATTACTTTATCAGTTCTTGGTAAGCATAATATATTAAACGCTCTCGTTGCTCTATTCTTTGCAATTCAATTAGGAATTGATCCTTTGGCAGCAAAAGAAGGGTTAAAAGAGTATAAGCCGATCGCGATGCGTGGTGAGATAGAAAAAGTTAATGGAATCACGATAATTGATGATACTTACAATGCTAGCCCTGACTCTATGAAGGGGGCAATCCATGTTATTATGGATATGCCAAAAGAACATAAGAAGTTCATAGTATTTGCTGATGTTTTGGAACTTGGAGACATTTCTAGAAAATGCCATTATGAGGTAGGGGAATATCTAGCAAAGCAATGTAAATTAGAAAAAGCTTGTGGGAAAGAATCTACACTCATAGATGAAGTAATAACAATTGGTGAAGAAGCAAAATATATTCTCGATGGAATTCGAGAAAATGGGGAAGGTATAAACACAAAGAGTTTTATGGATCGAGAAGAAGCTTTTCATTATATCAAAACTCAATTGACTAAAGGAGATGTTATACTTTTAAAAGGTTCTCGTGGTATGAAGCTTGATTTAATTGTGAAGAGATTAAAAGAAGAGTTATGAGCAAGTAGCGTAAGCGGACTGCGAATATCCGCTTTGGCAAAAGCAATGCTTGCATAGTTAC
>DPVV01000066.1 GCA_003526525.1 Lachnoclostridium phytofermentans
GACTGTAGCTTGAGCCTGTTCCTTGCTTGCCATTCCTGAGAATAGCGGAAACAAGGATGCTGCTGAATACACTTTACCAGATTGCCCCGAAGCAAAGTTATAATCATAATATCGTTTACGTTCCTCATTCCATAAATAAGTATTCGCTTTTTCTTGTCTGTTCTTAGCTAACGAGGTCCATCTCGGTGTTTCATCCAATCCAAGTTCCTGACTAAAAAAGGCTATATTTTCTTCCATCTGAAAAAGTAAACTGTTCAATTCCACCTGCACATAATTGTATCCTTGAAATTCCCATCGAGGATTAAAATCCCAACCACTTTCTGCACAAGCCAAAAAATGTTGATTAATACCTTCTTTAGACCAATCTTTTTCTTCTTTATTTACGCGTATTACAAAGCTCTCATAGTTAGAGTCAACAATCGCTCCATTATATGTACCACCAAATTGCGCTAATCCAATCGGCGTAGAACGTTGTTCCACCCAGAATTGATGTTCTTTTACCAATGTCTTGTATGCACTTTTTAACCACGCTTTATCTTGGTAATGTTCATATACATCTTTCACCATCAACGACAAAAACGGCATTTGGGAACGATCTAAAAGTTCCACATTTGTTCCATTTGGCATATACCCAAACTTTTCTACCATGTACAAAATATTATCTGTATTAGACTTCACCAATTCCCATCGATTTGTTAACTCTAGTCCCTTACAAGTAAAGAAAGTATCCCAATAAAACATGCATTGAAATGCATCCGATATGCAAGGTACTGTATAGGGATAAGGCAATCCTATATTTCCATCTTTCTCCTCTTTGTTCGTTCGAACTGTTTGATCCCAACGTTGGCAAATATATTGTTCAATCATTCACTATCCCTCCCCCCTTCATTTACTACACATAATTGCTCGATAGTAAATTTAATCTTTATTTTTGAATTATTATTTCCTTTGGTGCATCTATTTGTGACTGAATGGTTCCATCTTTCATTTTTTGATGCTTTACTCTTATAATACCATAAGGCGTTGGGAACGTCCCCTCTGCCCACTCTAAATCCCCTAGCTGTGGTGTTATTTTAATCGTTTTACAACCTGCATCAATCACCTTAACTCCTAAAATATTTTCGGTCAGCCATGGGGTTACTCCCGCTGCCCAACCATGGCAAAGACTGTGTCGATACCCCTTATAGCAGTGCTTCCCGTAGGTACCATGTACATCAATTTTATCACTATTATCCCATACTAATTCATCAATTTTTGCAGCATTTTCCATCCAGTCTATGTCAAAATCTTCCCAGAATGTCGTAGCACCTAGTTGCAACATACCACCCCAATATTCTTTAATGCATTTTAAGCAGCCATTAATATCGCCTGCCATAGCTCTAGCAGTTAATATATAGTACCCCATAAATGTTGACATCCCTGCGCAAGCATTCTGGCTCAAAAGTTCGTGATTCGTTTTATTTGCATCAAGCAATCCCGCCATTACCAATAAAGCTGCTGCCTGTTTCGAACCACCCACATCAACAGAATATTGTTTCATTTTTTCTAAATCGACTCCACATTCTGCTACTAAATCAAATTCTTTCAGCACCTCAAATAATCTTCTCAACTTAAAGGTAGCCATAAAATGTAGCGCTTGTAATCCTGCATCCGTTGCATCAACATTGCCCACTGAATTCCAATCGATAAATCTTGGTTCAGGAGTAATATCTTTCCCATTCTCATCCAACATTTCTGATAATTGTTTATGTAAAGCAATGAAATATTGCTTTTGACTTTCTAAATAGCCTAAATTACCATTATACATAAACCAATCATGCTGAATAATAATCCACCACATCGAGTATGCTGGAAACGTATTCATCCAAGCAGGAAGAGGCGTCTCCTCCTTAATAAAATCTAAACTTCTTTCAACGGAATCATCATATCCAAATACCGTTTGAACCGTAAGTGTTGCCGGATGCATATCTCCAATCCATACAAGACGATCTCGTTTTATTCCATCCCAAATATATTCTTGCATATTTAGGTGAACCGTGTAAGCTCCAACATTCCAAATTTGATTGATTCGTTCATCACTACAATAAAAGCTACCTTTATACGGTACATCTTTGAACGCAAAAAGGGCTTTAATTGTTTTTATCTCCACTTTACAGTTAGGTGATAGCAAATCAATTCTTACAAATCGAAAACCAGTTTCACCCATTGGATTCATGCTCATATTTCTAACAGTTGTTACAAAATCTCTATTCGCATGATCATTCGTAGCAGTATTCCCCTCACCAAGCTCACTCATAGTCTCCATTGCAGACTCACCAAATCTTACTCTTAGTTTTGCTCCCTCACCACTGCTCTCGGACCAAATAGAAAGGATGATACCTCCATGTAATTCAAAACCAAAATCTAATAATAACGAAGGGATGTTACCATCATTACACATCGTACAAGGTTTATTCGCTTGTAAGGATATCTGCACCGGACGATCCTCAAGTAACACCTTGCTATCCACAAGATATGCGTCTTTCTTAGTTGTCTCCCATAATATTTTCTTTGGAGTTATCATGATACGTTTTCTACAATCTTCTTGCATTCTGTCCTGATTCTCTTTCGTAAATCTATTCAAAAGATAATCCCTATTACTATTTGGCATTGGATAAGCCTCCATTCTACTATGCGTATTCGTTTTTGCTATGCTTGTTCGTTTTTACTTAAATCCATCAGGTTATCCATACATATCATCACGAAAACTACAATTTTATTGTTTCATTCGGACTCTAAATGTTTTTATTTCATATGGTTTAATAGAACCCCTTGCCATATTTTGATGAAACTCAACATCTCCAATCTGATTTTCCATCAAGTCGCATTCCACTATGTAGTCAATCTCTTTACAGAAATTAAGGGTAAAAGAATTTCTCTTATTGTGTGCTTCGTATATTCTAACCACAATATCGTCATTATCTTCTGCTTTTTTTATTGTTTCAACAATCACATTATCACAGTCTACCGTAACAAATGAAAATTGTTCTTCTAATATGCCTCCTTCGTTTTGCTTAACAACAGCAGCAAGAGAATTGTTAAACTCATACGCCCGTTGAATGATGTTTGCTTCTCTCCATCCATTCTGATGCGGTAAAATCGAATAAGTAAATTCATGATATTCTTTATCTGCTTCTGGATTAGGGTATATGCCGGATTTCAGCATAGATAATCCAATTACATTTTCTTCAATGCTATATCCATACTTACAATCATTTAGAATACTTACTCCATATCCCTCTTCTGATATGTCAATCCACTTATGGGCACATACTTCAAACTTGGCTGCATCCCAGGAGGTATTTTTATGTGTCGGACGTTTCACATTACCAAACTGGATATCATATGTAGCTTCATTCGCATGAATTTCTACTGGAAAAAATAATTTTAGGAAGATTTGTTTTTCTTTCCAATCGATACAATTTTTAATATCCACT
>DPVV01000064.1 GCA_003526525.1 Lachnoclostridium phytofermentans
AAAAATAAAAATATATTTTGAGCCAATCGCTGCGAATAAAGTGTATAGTATATAATTAATACGAGTGGTAGAAATACAAAAAGAAATATACTTGAGGAAAATATCATAAAGACCTCCGAAATTTAAAAAGTTCTTTCTGATAGTATTCTCAAAATAATCAAAATTATTGGAAAAAAAATAGACCATCGAATTGATGGTCTATCTATGCTATTTTGATGAACCAGATGACGTAGTAGAGGTTGTTTTTGCTGTTGGGGTTATCGCTGGTTCGAATTCATCCCCATCCTCTATTTGAATTGTGTCATCTTTTTCTACCACTGTAATGGTACATTTTGTTACTGCATTATCAACAATTGCATAAACTGTAGTAACTCCAACACCTTTTGCGGTAGCTCTGCCACCAGAACTAATGGAAACGATGGAAGAATCGGTGGAGGAGAATTTTGCTGTTTCTACTGTATTATACGGTGCTATGATATACTTCAATGTAGTTTTTTGTCCAAGAGCCATCTTAAGCTCTGTTTTAGTAAAACGGATACTAATCGCCGGTACACCAACATTGATATCACATTGTAATGTTCCAATTGTCTTATTGCCTTCTTTTACAGTAACGGTTACTGCCGCAGTTCCAATTTCAACACCAGCAATCTCGCCCTTATCATCTACAGTAACTATATTGGTATCACTGGATTTATAAGTAACGGTTTGAGTTTCTGTAACATTGTATACTTTTAGTGAATAAGTTTTACCTTTCACTAAATCTTTGCTTTTCACATTCAATTTAATTTCAGCTTGGGTTTCCTTTGAGGCTGAAGAAGCGTCTTCTGTAATTGTTTTTGCATAAGCTTCTAAACCCTTGCCGGTAAAAGGCAAAAACAATACAAAGATAAGCAGGAAACTAAGGACAAATATGCACTTTTTAAATTTGCTATAGGTCATAGTATAGTCCTCCTTACTATTTTTCTTTATGTCACATCCAAGTTCAGTATAAACGGATATTTTGTCAGAATAATGGCAAAACGTTAAAAAATCTTAAGAATCTGTGCTAAAATATTAAGATTTTATTTCGAAAAAGCTCTTGTCTTATGTGACTTTATTCAATATAATGTAGGTATACTTGGGTTATTATGTAATAAAATACAATATGGGGGATACTCTTCTATAATTTTTTATTTTGCCCTTAGTATTTGTATCATTTAATACAATTATTCATAAGATAAAGTTGATGAAGAGATGGAGGTGGCTTGAGTGCAACATATTCTAATTGCAGATGATAATCCAGATATTACAGATGTACTGGCAGCTTATGCGAGAAAGGAAGATCTGGTACCAGTCATCGCTGCTGATGGGGAAGAAGCAATCCGGATGTTTAGACAATACAACCCTGCCGTTGTATTATTAGATGTCATGATGCCGAAGGAAGATGGCTATGAGGTTTGCCGAAAGATCAGAGCAAAATCCGATGTACCAGTTATATTAATTACGGCACGCGGAGAAGATTTTGAAAGGATTATGGGTCTAGACATTGGTGCTGATGATTATATTGTAAAACCTTTTAGCCCTAGTGAAGTAATGGCTCGTATACGAGCAGTATTACGGCGAATGACTAAAAAGGAAAAAGAACAAACTTCTGAGAATGTATTATCCATCGCAAACTTAGAGATTAATTTGGAGGAATATACGTTACATATCGGTGGTACCAAGATTTCCTTAACAAAAAAGGAAATCGAAACCATGTGGACTTTAGCTAGTAATCCGAATAAAGTTTTTACGAGAGATAACCTGCTTGATAGTCTATGGGGCTTTGATTATTTTGGCGACAGTCGAACTGTAGATTCCCATATAAAGCGCTTACGAGCTAAACTTGATATGTTAGATCATCCAAACTGGTCCATCAAAACAATTTGGGGTGTTGGATACAAATTTGAGGTTGATGAAGATGTGCAATGAACGAGAAAAATTTAGATTTGATAGGTAAAGAAATGGAAGTAACATCAGTAGATGTTCAAGATAAAATAAAAAAAAAGAGTAGAGTATATAATCGTCTGTTTTTTAAAGTGTATGTGAATTATGCCCTTGTGGTTTTACTTTTTGCTCTCGTGCTTGGGGCTGTTTTTCTACAGCTTAGTGAAAAAGCAGCAAAAAATAATATAAAGCAGCAATTATTTAGTCAAGCAAAGGCTATTGCAAAGAGGTATAATGAATTTATACTTGACGAAGACTATGAAAAAAGTTTGCCTTATATAGAAGTACTTAGTGAAGTTGGTATTGTCGCAGATGATGTCTGGGTTCTATCAAATCCGAATGCCAGTATTCCTATGAATAGCGATTTTACCACAGGGATAGATTTAAAAGATATATCAAGGGAGTATCAAGAAGTCTACCTTGGTGCGTTTGCAGGTGAAGATACCTATCGTTCTAGGTATAGTAAGATTTATGGATTTGATATCATTTCTGTCGGAGTTCCAGTTAGAGGTGCTAATGGTGAAGTATGTGGTGCTATTTTATTAAATGCGAAAGTAGAACGCCAAACGGAAGCCATTCGGGATACCAAATCCATGATTTTCTTAAGTATGGTAGTTGCTTTAATTGTATCTTTTATCTTTGCAATTCTTTTTGCAAGGCAGCTTGTAAGACCAATATCAAAAATGCGCCAAACAGCACTATTGTTAGCAGAGAAAAAATACGAATCAAAAACGGGAATTAACCGGAAAGATGAAATTGGTGATTTGGCTAGAACCATTGATTTCTTGACTGATAAGTTAATGGAGAATGAGGTCATACGAAAGAATCTAGATCAAATGCGAATGGACTTTTTTGCAAATGTATCACATGAGCTTAGAACGCCAATCACTGTAGTGCGTGCATATACAGAGAGCTTAGTTGATGGTGTAGTTGAGGAGGAATCTACAAAGCAGCAATATTATGAAAAGATGCTGTTAGAATGCAAAAGTATGGAGCGTTTAGTTGGAGATCTCTTAATACTAGCGAAGATGCAAAATCCTGATTTTGTGATTGATAAAGAACCTGTTAATTTAACTCAAGTTTTTGATGATATCTTAAAGACAGTTAGAACCATGGGTATGAAAAAGCGTATCAGCGTATGCCTTGAGAATGATCATACCGTACAATTGATGTATGGGGACTATGACCGTTTGCGCCAAATGTTTTTAGTAATTTGCGATAATGCAATTAAATTTTCAAAAGAAGATTCAACCATATATATTTCCGTTACCAGGGGAGAAAAACTTCGTATTTCGATTCGAGATGAAGGGATTGGTATTGACGGAGATGAGTTGTCTAGCATATTTGATAAATTTTACAAGTCAAAGTTACGTCAAAATGCGAAAGGTTCTGGTCTTGGGCTTGCTATCGCGCGTCAAATTGCTTTGAAACATGGAGGAACAATTGAAGTATTCAGTACCATTTCGGTTGGGACAGAATTTGTATTTTCATTTGATTATATAACAGAAGAAGAATTGGAACAAAGGTGAAAATTCGACATATAATGTAATAAATATTGGAAACCAATATTTACATTCTTATAATACTTGAAAAAATAAAAAAATCGGGATATAATAATACCAAGTTAACTACCTGGGGTGCTCGATACTCTTGCTATTTTGAACCTACAATACTTTAAACGGGATTCCTATATTGGTAAGCCGATGTCAAGCCTCCGTTTGCAGTGGAAGACAGAAACTTACTTGCGGTTACCCACCTAGCTAGCGCTAGGAGTCAAAATACAGGAACCGGCATTTTGGGAGTTACAAAAAAGTGATTTTTTAGACAGCGTATGCTGTCTTTTTTTTAATCTATAGGTAATTGCTCTACGATTACCTATAGATTAAAGACTCTCTGAGGAATTGCATTTGTTTCTATATCCCTTCAAAAGAAAACTCTGGAATAAAGCTTTCATTCGCTGTTTGGCCTTCTTGAATAAAAGCATTCGTAATTCCGAGTTCGATGGCAAAATCGATGACGTCATTGTATTCTCTTTTTGTTACTTTACGATTAATCTCCGGATAATTAGATAATCCATCAAGAGGGGTAAATTGATTCATAATACTAAGATAGATGGTATCATGGTAAGTTTCAGAAAGATAACGTAGAATTTTTTTGGAATCTGTTCGATGACCAGGTAGAACTAAGTGGCGAACGATGACACCACGCTTAATCCTATCATTCTCAAAGACAGGCGTGCCAACTTGACGTACCATTTCTTTTATTGCTTCCTTTGCAATGCTAGGATAATCTTTTGCATTCGAGTAGCGAAGTGCAAGGTTTTCGTCCATATACTTAAAATCTGGGAGATAGACATCGACGTATCCGTCTAATAATTTAAGAGTAGAAATCTTTTCGTATCCGCTAGTATTGTAAACAATAGGTATGGTTAGCCCATTTTGCTTTGCAATTATTAAAGCTTTTACAATCTGTGGAACATAATGAGTTGGAGTGACAAGATTAATGTTTGTAGCTCCTTTATCTTGAAGTGATAAAAATATTGTTGAAAGATGTTCAATAGTAATTTCTTTTCCAACAGAACCATTAGCAATAGGATGGTTTTGACAGAAGACACAACGAAGAGTACAGCCAGTAAAAAAGACAGTACCAGAGCCATCCTTTCCGGTGATACAAGGCTCTTCCCATAGATGAAGAGCAGCTCTTGCTCCAAATACATTTGCTGGCATACCACAATAGCCAGTTTTCTTAAAACGATTGACTTTACATTCTCTTGGACATAAAGTACAAGCAAATAAAATTTCTGTTGATATCGTTTTTATATTACTATAATTATCTTTTTCTATTGATTGTAACATTGGAAATCCTCTCTGGAAAGTAAAATGTATCCTAAAACGTACAGGCATATACTGATATTATAATAGCGATTTATTTTTTTGTAAATCTAAGTTCTATGTATATATGCGTTTGGAACAAAACCACAAGTAAAATTAGCATACTGCATTTTATTCATGAGAAGCTAAAGTTGGAAAAGCAGACTTTTCTTTTGTCTTTCAAACAAAGAGCAGCACAGATTGATGTTATTGATAGCAATAATTAACGTATCAAAGAGACAGGGGATAAATGGATTACGACTTTAAATTACATAGATAAACAAATAGGTTTGTGGTATAATAACACATAATGATTCATAACAAGGAAAAATAGAATACGTGCTTTTTCTTGTCTATGTAACACCAGTGGTGAAACGTACTGATAAGCTTCGGAATAAGAAAGGACAGAGATAATGAGACACGGTTTCGTAAAAGTAGCGGCTATTACACCGAATATAAAGGTAGCTGATTGTGAATATAACGTAAATGAAATAATCCATCAGATTGAAGAAGCAAAACAAAAAGGAGCAAAGGTAATAGTATGTCCAGAACTTTGTATTACTGGCTATACTTGTGAGGATTTGTTTTTACAAAATACCTTACTAACTGGAGCACTAGAAGGACTTAATAAACTAATCGATTTTAGTAAGGATATAGATGCACTAATCGCTGTTGGTATGCCTTTTTTAAAGGATGGCAAGTTATTTAATGTTGCAGCAGTACTTTATCAGGGAGAATTACTTGGTGTGGTACCAAAGAGATATATTCCAAACTATTCTGAATTCTATGAAGCACGTTATTTTGGTAATGGAAATGATATTGTCGAGTATGTTACTATAAATCATAAAAAAGTACCATTTGGCTGTAAATTAATCTTTTCTCATAAAGAAATCCCTAATTTAAAAGTTGGAATAGAAATCTGTGAAGATTTATGGGTGCCACAGCCACCGAGCGGTGGATTATGTCAGGCAGGTGCAACTGTAATTTTAAATTTGTCAGCAAGTAATGAGACTACCGGGAAAGATATTTATCGAAAAACTTTGGTGAGTAATCAATCTGCACGTTTGGTCTGTGGTTATCTTTATTCTAGCGCTGGAGAAGGGGAATCTACTACAGATTTGGTATTCTCAGGGCATAATATGATAGCGGAAAATGGAACAGTAATCGCTGAGTCAGAACGTTTTGTGAATGGAGTACTCGTTTCTGAGATTGACCTTGAAAAATTAATTTCGGAACGTAGAAGAATTTCAACTTATCTTGTAGAAGAGAAGAAAGAGTATACTTATTTAGAGTATGGAGAATATGCCACAGAAAATAAATCTACTTATGATTCCACGCTTAGTTTAACACGTTTTATTGATAAATCCCCATTCGTACCGACAAAGAGGGAAGAACGAGAAAAACGTTGTAATGAAATTATTCATATACAGGCGTTAGGACTAAAAAAACGTTTACAGCATACTGGATGTAACTCTGTTGTACTTGGTATCTCTGGAGGGCTTGATTCTACCTTGGCACTTTTGGTGACTAGAAGAG
>DPVV01000263.1 GCA_003526525.1 Lachnoclostridium phytofermentans
TATAAATATATTATTAGCAAGATTATAAAAATTATTGTCTGAGAATTTATTTCCTTTGGACATATACTGAAATATTTATAGGTAATTGTAGAATATTTTCCTTTCAACGAGAAAAGACTCGCTTCGTGAACTATTCCTTGTTATTGTTGTCCAGCTACGCTGAACATACTGGATTAAAAAAGGAATCATCTACTTAAAAAATAGATGATTCCAAAAATTTAATTTTATTTCTTTTATCCTCTACGCTTTCCTTTTCCTCTCTTCAAGTGCATCACGAAGTACAAGCTCTTTCACTTTCATTAATCTAATCTGCGTACTTCTTTCATTTTCATCTAGTTTCATCACGATGTATTTTATCTTTTCCTTCATTTCTGGTATTAAAACATGTTCCAGTGCATTGACACGACGCCTAGTTTTTTCTATTTCAACTGCCATTAGCTGGCAACCTTTTTCACATTCCGCTAGTCGTAACATCTTTGGTAATACTGTTGATAAAGACTGTACTGCATCGTCTAAATCACCTGAGGTAAAGGCATATCCGTAAGGATAGATATCACTTAGATCGGAGGATTTTGTGTGATATTTGAATATAGGAATTTCAACACTCATTACATTTTTTGTACCAGCTTCAAGATAGACTTCTTGTTTTGGAACCATCATTGCTACATCTAAAAATTCCTCTTGCATCATAGCTCTTGCTAGAGCAAAATTTTGATTAGCGTTTAAAATTCCTTCCTCAACCTCTTTTCTAAGTTGCATATTTTCCTTAACTAAAATTAAAAATTGACGCATTAATTCATCGCGCTTATCTTTTAATAATTTATGTCCTCGTATCGCTGTTGTTAGTTTTTTCTTTAACTTTGTTAACTCCATTCGAGTCGGATTAACATGAGTGCTTGCCATTTCTTACACCCCCATCGTTTTTCCATAATACTCATCGAGGAATTCATCCTTAATTCTTTTTAACTCAGTTCTTGGTAAGATGGAGAGCAGTTTCCATCCAAGATTTAATGTTTCTTCAATGTCTCTACTATTATAGTATCCTTGAGAGACATATTCCCGCTCAAAGGTATCCGCAAATTCAGCATATAATTTATCAATGTCAGTTAACGCTGCCTCACCAAGCACCACCATTAATTCCTTAGCTTCCTTTCCTCTAGCATAAGCGGCAAACAATTGATTCATCGTATTTGCATGATCTTTTCTTGTTTTTCCCTCTCCAATACCTTTATCCTTTAATCTTGAAAGGGATGGTAAAACATCAATTGGCGGTGTGATTCCCTGCCTGTAAAGCTCTCTACTTAAGATAATCTGGCCTTCGGTAATATAGCCGGTTAGGTCAGGAATTGGATGTGTTTTATCGTCTTCTGGCATAGTAAGAATCGGAATCATCGTAATACTTCCATCCTTACCTTTTTGTCTTCCTGCTCTTTCATATAACGATGCTAAGTCCGTATACATATATCCAGGATAACCTCTACGCCCAGGCACTTCTTTTCTTGCTGCTGAAACTTCACGTAAAGAATCTGCATAATTTGTGATATCAGTTAAAATGACTAGTACGTGCATATCCTTTTCAAAAGCAAGATATTCCGCTGCAGTAAGAGCCATTCTTGGAGTTGCGATACGCTCAACCGCAGGATCATTAGCAAGATTTACAAACATTACGGTACGATCAATCGCTCCGGTTTCTTTAAAGCTTTCCGTAAAGAAGTTGGCTTCTTCAAACGTAATTCCCATCGCTGCAAATACAACCGCAAATGCCTCATTCGTTCCTCTTACCTTTGCCTGTCTTGCAATTTGGGCAGCAAGCTCTGCATGTGGTAAACCACTTGCTGAGAAAATCGGAAGTTTTTGACCACGAACTAGGGTATTTAGACCATCAATTGCGGATACTCCTGTTTGTATAAACTCCTGCGGATAATTTCTAGCAACTGGATTCATAGGAAGTCCGTTAATATCCATTCTTTTTTCCGGTAGTATTTCTGGACCTCCATCCATAGGACGGCCAAGTCCATCAAATACACGACTAAGCATATCCTCTGAAACTGCTAACTCCATACCTCGACCAAGAAATCGTACTTTGCTATCGGATAAATTGATACCCGTTGAGCTCTCAAATAATTGAACGAGAGCATTTTCCCCGTCAATTTCAAGAACCTTACATCTTCTTTTATCTCCATTCGCTAACTCAATTTCGCCAAGTTCGTTGTAGGTAACCTGAGTAACACCTTTCACTAGCATCAAAGGGCCTGCAACTTCTTGTATCGTTTTATACTCCTTTGGCATTAGGCATCCTCCCTTCCTACTAATTGCTCCGTTTGCTCCATAATTTGATTCTTTATGGCATCATATACTTCCTGAAGTTTTTCTTCTCTTTCATACTTAAAACGTCCGATTTGCTCCCTTACAGGCAGTTTTACTAAAGCATCAATGGATGCTCCATTTTTAAGAGCAGCTAATGACGCATCATAGAAGTACAACACTAACTCCATCATTTGATATTGTTTCTCTAGGGTCGTATAGGTATCTACCTCGTGGAATGCATCTTGATGGAGATAATCTTCTCTTATTGATCTGGCCGCCTCTAATTTCAAACGATCCTCTGAGGAGAGTGCATCCATACCAACTAATTTTACGATTTCCTCTAGTTCAGATTCGTCATGTAGCAATTTAACAATTTTCATACGAAGTGAAGTCCAGTTTTCATTCACTTCGGTATTAAACCAATTTCCCATCTTATCCGCATACAACGAATAACTCGTTAGCCAGTTAATCGCAGGAAAATGTCTACGGTATGCAAGGTTTGCATCAAGACCCCAGAAAACCTTTACAATTCGTAATGTGGCCTGGGAAACCGGTTCTGAGATATCGCCACCAGGAGGTGACACTGCCCCAATTACAGATAGTGCTCCCTCTCTGTGGTTCGTTCCAAGAGAGATGACACGTCCCGCACGTTCATAAAACTGGGCTAAACGGCTACCAAGATAAGCTGGATAACCCTCCTCACCAGGCATTTCTTCAAGACGTCCACTCATCTCTCTTAATGCTTCTGCCCAACGAGACGTGGAATCTGCCATTAACGCTACGGAATAGCCCATATCACGGTAATATTCAGCGATTGAGATTCCTACATAAATTGATGCTTCTCTCGCAGCAACCGGCATATCGGAAGTATTTGCAATTAATACGGTTCGCTCCATTAACGAATTTCCTGTTTTAGGATCTTTTAGCTCTGGGAACTCATTTAAAACATCTGTCATTTCATTTCCACGTTCCCCACAACCAATGTACACTACAATATCAGCTTCAGCCCACTTTGCCAACTGATGCTGAACAACGGTCTTACCGCTTCCAAAAGGACCAGGTACAGTAGCAACACCACCTTTTGCAATTGGAAATAAGGTATCAATCACTCGCTGTCCTGTAATAAGCGGCATTTGTGGTGCTAATTTTTCCTTAAATGGTCTACCAATTCTTACTGGCCACTTTTGTAACATTGATACTGAAACTTCTTCCCCACTCTCAGTTTTTATGACAGCAATTGTTTCCTCTACGGTAAACTCACCTTTAAAAATTTTTGTTATGATACCACTAACTCCGTTTGGAACTAATACTTTATGTATGACTATAGGAGACTCCATCGTCGTACCAAGGATATCACCAGCGCTTACTTCTAATCCGACATTAGTGGTTGGTTCAAAGTTCCACTTACGATCACGATTTAGAGATGGCACTTCAATTCCTCTTTCTAGATTATTTCCCGTTCTCTCCATAATCTCATTTAATGGTCTCTGAATTCCATCGAAGATGGAACCAATTAAGCCAGGACCTAGTTCTACACAGAGTGGATAACCGGTTGATTCTACTGGTTCTCCAGGACCTAGGCCTGAGGTTTCTTCATATACTTGAATCGATGCTTCGTCACCATGCATCTCAATAATCTCACCAATTAATCTTTGACTACTAACACGTACCACATCAAACATATTGGCATCTCGCATTCCCTCAGCAATAACTAAGGGACCTGCTACCTTTTTGATTACACCTTTACTCATTTATTTTTTTACACCTACCTCTTTCGATTTTGCTTCTTATTTAAATAAAATATCTGAACCTACCGCTTGTTCTACCATTTTCTTAATCCTAGCTACCCCATTGTTGGTATTTCCTGAGATACCAGGGATTGGGAGAATAACAGGAAGTGCATTGTTCTTCTGGCTTTCCAAAAGACTCGAAAGTTTGGACGCATAATATTCGGTAATATAAATGATGGCATAGTCTTCATTCATAAGGTCCTTTAGTACTCTTCTTGCCTCTTCTTCCTCCTCAACCGGAAAAACCGAAAGTCCTAAGGCTCCAAAACCATAGGTGCTATCTCTATCTCCCAAGACTGCTACTCTATACATATAATTTTCTCATCCTTTCCCTGATGAGCTGTTCCGGTAGAGCATTTCGCTTTCCGGAGAGTATCAGTTTTACCATTTTAATTTCTGTCTCACGTGCTAAATAATAAGAAATCACTGGCGCAGCGGTATAAGGTAAATGCTTAACCCCTTTTAACAATTGCATAATTTCATTATCGCACCAGAGTTCAAATGCTGCGTATGATTTTTTAAGTGAGAGAGCACCTTCTGCATATACTGTTTTTTGCAGATAGGAATTAAGCTCCTCTTCCCCTTTTCTCGCAGCAGAAATTATCTCTTGTTTTGAAAGCGTTTCACACGGAACTAAAGCCATCTCATAGAATTCTTGACTCTTCTTTGCTTTACATGCGCGATAAGCTATCGTCATGTTTGCATAGACTACCTTTTTTTCCGTATATTTAGCAAGTAACTCAACCCTACTATCCTTTCCAGCGCGGGAAAGTGCAGTAAGACATGCAGCATCTAGAAAGATATCACACAATTGTCCATCTCCAGTATGCAATAAATCTTCATATGCTATTTTTACACAGTCCGCTAACATAGAAGGAAGTGCCTCAAATTTTCTATCTTGAATGGCTTTCAATATCTCCTTAGAAGGAAGGCTTCCTCTTTCTAAAAAAACTGGTTTTTCCTTTCTGTTTTTACTTTCTGCATAGATTAACTTTATTGCTACCTTCGCATTATGAAAATCATACGGAATTTGAAATACTCGTAATATTTTTTCATCTTTTACAAGCTCAGAGAATAATTGATATGCATTTTGATACTCAGCCTCAATAATATCCTCTGATTCTTTTTCTGTGGATAGCTTACCAAATCCTTTTTCTCTCAAAAATCGAAGACATTCCTCATAATTTTTGCAAGCTAATAGTTGCTCTAACGAAGAAACACTGAATAAGGAAAGCTCTTTTACTCTAGTACGTGCGACTGCATAATAATACATTGTATCTGCCATGTCCAATCACTCCATTTCATCATCAATGCTTTTCCTTATTTATTTATCTCTTCCTCTGATACATACATGCTGAATTGGCAAGCCAATTCACTTGTCATGAATAAAAGAGAAGCTATGGGCTCTAATAATTGATCTCTTTTTTCTTCAAATAAAGCCTCTATGGATAGGTTATGAGTTATATTTCCTTGTTCTAACAAAAATCCACCAGTAATGTTCACTGGCTCCTTTGCTATCGTTACTGTATTTTCTTCCCTTTGCTCATTTTTTCTATCTAACGCCTCTAAAAAATCACTTGGTAAACGATTTAGATCCCTTTGGTTAAAGCATAAACTTCCACCCTGCCCTAAAAAAGGAGCTAACAATTTTAAGATTAAGTTGAAGTATTCATCTTCCGGTAGCGAAAGTATGCTCTCCTTCGCTTGAAGAATTACTTCCATAATCAACTTTTGCTTTACTGCTAAAATTTTATTTTTCTTTGCTACCAATGCTGCAGAATCAGCCTGTTTTTTGCTGCTATGTAGTAAGATATCTCTCTCTTTTTCTCCTTCTTTTTGAAGGTTTGCTTCTTCCTTCCTCGCTTCCTCTTTTAGTTCTTCCACTTTCTTTTCTGCAGCTAATATTCTTTCCTTCGATATGGAAGCTGCCTCTTCTTCAATACTCTTTATAATCGATTCTAAACCAGTCATACGCCCTCCTACCTGCTCCTTACAGGTTCAAGGAACTTACACCACTTACTGCTAATAGTGAAATTAATAAAGCTAGAATAGCATATGTCTCTACCATCGCAGGTAAAATCATAGCCTTTCCAAACTGCTCTGGCTTCTTCGCAACCATACCGATACTAGCAACGGATGCCTTTGCCTGAGCGATTGCTGAAACTAAACCAACGATAGCAATTGGAAGACAAGCACAGAAATAGAGTGCACCCTGTTGCCATGATAAATTACTATCACCAGCTAATACACCAATCTTCGTCATTGTAAGGAATGCAATCAAAAGACCATAGATACCTTGAGTACCAGGAAGTAATTGAAGAACTAATATTTTACCGAATTTGGATGGATCTTCTGATAGCACACCTGCTGCTGCCTCACCAGCTTTACCAACTCCAATCGCTGAGCCAATTCCTGCCATAAGAGCTGCAAGTGCTGCTCCTAATAAAGCTAAAACAATTCCAATGTTCTCCATTCCCGTTCCGCTAACTGCTAAAAAGTTCATATTATTTCTCTCCTTCATCCAATTTAAAATACTTTGTTCTCATGGAAAATGGACTAAACTCACGTCCCCCACCACTATAAAACTTTCCAAAAAATTCAACATATTGCAAACGATTGGTATGTACATAAGCACCAAGTGCATTAATACCAATATTAATTGCATGACCAAGAATAAAAATCACAATAAACGCTATAACACCAACAAATCCTCCGCCCACCATGGATGCCATCATATTAATTACTGTACAAATAACGCCAGAGGCTAAACCTAGCGCTAATAGACGAGAATAGGACAAAACATCACTTAAATAGCCCGTGATACCATAATAACCATATAAGCCTTTTAAGAAACGCTTGATTGGATTTCTTGATTCTCTGCCTGCTGTCAAAATGATTCCTACTGAGGATATTAACATGATAACTAGCGCAATATTTCCCGCCTTCTTACTTAACTGAAAACTAAGTCCAAAGGTCTTTGTAAAAACATCCATAGATAATAACAAAACAAGCGAAGCAGTAAGTACGATATACCACAGGATGACATCATAAAGAATTGATTTATAATCTTTTTGTTTTAAGCATTGATATAGTTTCACTGCTAATCCCGTATAAATATGTATAATTCCAAATAGCATAGAAAAAACTAACATTTTCATTGGTTCATTGACTGGGAAAAACCATACTGGAGGAATGGAAATCTTATGACCAAAAAACGTTTCTGACACAACATCGACCATATCTCCAAAATAGCTGCCAAACATTACTCCCCAAAATATGGTAGAGATTCCACAGTATAAAAACATCTTGAGAGAATTTTTCAAAGAATTCTCCATATTTTTATACTTTAAGAGAGCAAATGTACATCCAATTACCATAATTGCTCCATAAGCTGCATCTGCTAACATTATTCCAAAGAGAATATAGTAAAAAACAGCCATAATCGTTGTTGGATCTATTTCTCCTTTACCAGGTAAACTATACGCTTTTACAGTCCCCTCAAGAGGTTGTGAGAATGCCGGATTTTTTAAAAGAATAGGGACCTCTTCCTCCTCACTTATATTCATAGTCTCAATTGCAACATCACATTGCTCTTGTATCTTCTTTAAGGTCTTTGCTATCTCGTCTTTCGGAATATATCCACTCACAACAAATACATTTTCTGTCTCAATGAGATGCTTCATAACCTCACCCTGTTCAAATCGAACCTCTGCATCATCTGATAAAAATTGAAACTCATCGCTATACTGTTCAAACTCTTTTATCATCTCAAGATATTCTGCAATTTTATCCTCTGAGGCTAGGATCTCTTCCTCTATTTTTTCTTTCTCTTTTGCAGGAGGTAGATTTAAGTTACAATTGGAGATTTTTTGAGAAAAAGAAGCATCTCTTAAGATAGTGAGAACTTCTACCGCTTGCTTCTTTAAACACATAACCATAAGACAAGTCATTAGTTTGCTTGTGCTAATTACCTCAGCCTCAACAAATAGGCTGGTTTCGGTAGTATTTAAAGAATCTGAAAATAGTTTTTCTACTTTCGATTTGTCCCATGCATTTGGCAAAGTACCAAAAAAAACAGCCGTACAG
>DPVV01000147.1 GCA_003526525.1 Lachnoclostridium phytofermentans
TTCCGATCTACTCGAGCAGTTCTATTTCCTGCTTAAGTTTTTCTTGTTCACATTTTTTTTCATCTATTACTTTTCTAATTACTTGTAATACTTCCTGTTCTTCTACTGGTTTTAGAATATAAGCATAGGCATCAATATCAATAGCACGCTTTACATAATCGAATTTATTGTAATTACTCATTAATATAATTTTAATATCATTGTATTGATTACTAAGTATTTTCCCCAACTCTAGACCATTCATTAAGGGCATTTCAACATCAGTTAAAACAAAGTCCGGCTTATGGTCTTGAATATACTGCAATGCTTCTTTCCCATTTTCACATTCACCAATTATACTAACTTCTAAATTAGATTTAATAATAACTTCTTTAACAAATTCTCTTTCAATATAAAAATCATCAACTAAGAGTAGTTTATACATTATTATTCACCCTTTTTCTTTTAACTTAACATAATTTTTATCATTTGTATATTTGCTTAAATCTAATTCTGTGATTCATAAACTAAATACTGTGGTTTACCTTTTATTCGTTACGGAAGTTGATGCCACTATGTCGATGTTCATTATAGAAACTGTAGCAATGGAAACACCGCAAGCTTTTGCAACCTCTTTAATCCTCGCCATCATCACACCTCTTCTCGAAGTCACAATATACCTTATTCTACCATGCATTTGAAATAAATGTCATCTAACTTATGCTTTCTGCCAACAAAAAAAATGGACTGACCTAAATCAATCCATCTTTTCACACTATAATCAGGAGTTTCACCCCTGATGGGACTTAAATCTCAAACCAAATTATCTCATTCGAATCCATATTCAACTCAAAGTTACTACCATCACCACGATAAACCGTTGTTTTTTGTGGTTCATAAGTATTATTTATAACACAGTATTTATTGTTTTTTAAGTAAGCATGTACTTCTACATTAATGTTAGAAGAGAACCATCTGTAAAGGTTTTCTTCATCATTTGCACTCCATAATATACTTCTATATAATAATCTACTGTTGTCAAAGTTATACGGAAGTCCACTTATATATACGCCTCTTCCCTTACCAAACTCTCTTACCGAAAGCTGTACATCTTTGTTCTTTTGAACTAAAACCTTGGTCCCTTCAAGTGCGTATATATTTTTTTTGCCCTCACCAAAATCAATATCATGATTGCAGTCTTCCAAAATAAAATGTGACTTTTCTTCTTCCCAATTATACTTATCGTAATTCAAAGTAAAGCCGGTTTCTTTCTCAATTCCTAATATATCCTGTAACTGAATATAACGGCCTTCAAATTGATGTCCCGCTGGTTCTCCAATACCAATAAAACCACCACCATTATAAACAAATTTCCTTATAGCAGAAGTAATATCTGCATCTTCCCAAGCTACTCCGCCAGTATGCGCTGTGTCACCATCCCCAATATTGATAATCACATCGATATCGTTTAATATTTCTTCATTGTTTTTGATGTCATCAAAACTAATGAATCTCACTTCAAAAGGTGCTCCACTAAGTACCTCAATAACACCTGCATAACTATAGTTTTGCTTGTGATATACTGCATGATGAACCATATGCGCACCCCATGCACGCATTTTCCCAACACTATTTAAAACCGCTACAGTTTTAACACAATATGGTGTCGAACCTTTAATATTTTCGTACAGAAGTCTAAATTCATTACATACACTCTTTAGAAATTCAATAAAATCAGGAAAGTCTAAAGCAAGTTTTAAATATCCTCCATATCCAATTCTATCAATTGGTTTTCGTAAAATAGCTCTTCTTGCTGTTACCCAGTTAATTTTTGCTTCCTTTACCGGATTGCCACCTTCATAAAAAGAATCCGGAAAAAAGTAAGGTAAAAAACGACCTTCTGTATATTTAACGCCTTCAATATCACTGATCAGACGAAGCGTTGTACCATTTCCAACACTACCTACCACGGCATCAAGACCAATTGTTTTGAACTCTTCCATAAAAGGTTCCGTTCCAATCCAATGGTCACCCAAGAACATCATTGCTTCTTTTCCATATTCATGGGTAATATCAACCATTTCCTTCGCTATTTTTGCTACTTCTCTACGTTGGAATGCTTGGAAGTCTTTAAATTCTTTACTTGGTACACGGTATTGATTGTTATAATAGCCTTGGTCAATGATGTATTCAGGTCGAAAAGCATATCCCACTTCCTTTTCAAATTGTTCTAATATATACGGTGAAACTGAAGCAGAATATCCATACCAATCTACATATTTTTCTCTTTTCATTTCATCAAAAATCAAGGTAAACTGGTGAAAGAAGGTAGTATATCTAATTACATCAACATAGGAATGCTCCTCAATAAATTGTCGAAGCCGTTTCATAGAATATTCATGGGTTTTCGGTTGACGAACATCAAATGTAATTTGATGCTCAACGTTTTCCCAACTATTTGTGACTGCATTGTACATATGAACCGGATCCCAAATTAGATATGCTAAAAAACTTACTGTATAATTATGAAAAGGATCTACAGGTTGAATTATAACTTCTCCACTTATGCTTTCATATCTCCAATTATCTGTTGGAACCACTTTACCCGTACTTCTATCTATTACTTCCCACCATCGTTTTATATCATCGCGGTCGTTAACTTTCATTAATTCAGACGAAATTCCTTTTAATAGACAAATGCTCAATGTATCTTTCACAGCAGTATGTATACCTGTCATAATATAACACTGCTGTACCTCATCCGGATTCGCCTTAGCCCATACATTGTCTTTTCTAGTTGTATAATAAGTACTATATACCTTCGCACTCACTTTTCTTAATTCTTCCGGATAATCTGTCCCATCACAATCCCTTATTGCATCTGCACCTAATACATCTAATAGTTCGAGTGTTTCCTGTACTACATCAATATCTGTAGGAATCGTTACGCGTCCTGATGTCAATTTATTATCATTCATTTTAATTAATTCCCTCCGCTATTTGCGCCTTTATTGTAAATAAACAGCAAGATTAATATGCCTATAAGGCCTATCATCATCTGCCCGAGTCCCGTATATCCGATAGTGTTATGCCCTAGAACTATAAGACTTAAAAAGATGATTAAAAAGAAAACAGCGATTATTATTTTAATTTTTTTTATGATATATTCCATAATTCACCTATCCCTTCAATCCACCTATGTTTAAACTTTGTGTCAATTTCTTCTGTACGCAAATATAGAAAACAAGCGTTGGAACCATAACTAGTACAAGGCCAGCATACATCCGACCATATTGCGCTGCCGCATTTTGTGCTTTCATCAAGTTCATTAATCCCACAGGCAATGTTTTGGCACCCTTTGGATCTGTAAGTAAAGTTATCGCAATAATGTACTCATTCCAGAACCACAAGAAATTAAATAGAATAACGGTTATGATACTTGGCTTTGCCATTGGAAAAATAACCTTTATCATGGTTTTTACGTATCCTGCACCATCTATGTAGGCTGCTTCCTCATAAGCCTTTGGTATCGTTATAAAATAGGATGATAAAAGATAAATGGTAAATGGTAATGCAGTAGATGCGTACACTACTGCCAAAACAAATATATTATTTAAGAAAAAGCTTTTCAAACCTACTGATTTCAACCATTTATCTGCATCAGCAAACATGAGAAAAATGGGTACAACAATATAATTTATATTAATGAATAAGCCTCCCATAAACAAAGCTCTTAAGATTTTTTTAACTTTAAAATTAAATCTACTTAATACGTAAGCTGCTGGCAATGCAGTAATTAATAGCATTAATAATCCAAGTACGGTTGTGATTACACTATTAAGCATAAATTCACCCATTCTTGCCTCTTCCCAAGCAGAAACAAAGTTTTGAAAATAAAGTTTTTCAGGGAGTATCCAAGGATTTCCATAAAATTCATGGTTTTGTTTGAAGGCCGCCATAAAACTCCAAGCCACTGGTACAACAACAGCCATTGCCAATAAAATCAGTGCTATATATGTAATAATCTTAGCCAAGTGCTGTGGTACATGTATTTTTTTCCTCATATCTCTTTC
>DPVV01000063.1 GCA_003526525.1 Lachnoclostridium phytofermentans
AAGCTCTTTTAGTGTTTTGGGATAATTATTTGCAGAGCTCATGAGATACTCACCATACCATGGGCAGAAATATAGCCAACCTGATTTTTCCTCGGTTAGATTTTGAAGACTTGGAACCGTGTCATTCTCTGTCATGGCAACCATTTTCTTACCGCTTGTTAAATCAACGAGCTGATAGAATATAGTTGTAATAGCATCTTCATTTGGAACACCGGATAACCCGTCATAGCGATTATAGACTGTATTGTACTTATCATACCCGACGATATCTACCATATTGTCACCAGGATACCAAGCAGGAGAGGTGCTGTAAACATAGCTATTATATGTCCAAATTAAATTATGTAATCCATAGTCCTTAGTTAGCCTTGTATATAACATTTCCCATAATTGCTTATAAACCTTTGCACCTGCGGATGCCCACCAGAACCACGCACCTTCTCCATTTGCTCCACCATTACCTTCCGCCTCATGATATGGTCGGAATATGATAGGTATGTTATTCTGCTGTAAAATAAGCAGCTGCTCTGCTAAATTATCAATTGTCATCATTACATATTGGTACTCTTTTGTACCAGGAATAACAGCATTTGCAGTTTTAAAATTTGTTTCCGTTGGCTTATAGGTTGTCTTTTGCCAATCCACAAATTCACCGAGCTTATAGGAATTAAAATCTTTTGGAACAGTAATATGCCAGCATCCCGTAGCAATACCGTTTTTGTTATTAACCCAATTAATAATACGATTTGTTGTGCCATCTTCCCAACCGTATAATGGATTATAGTTCATAAAATCAAATCCTCTGATTGCTGGATACTTACCTGTTAAATTGTAAATCCAATCAAACTCTAATTCTGGATTTCCGTTATTTCCGCCTCCATAGATCTCTTGTTGTCCAGAGATGATATGTTTACCATATACCTCAGTCAAATATTTCATTAGAATTTTTGTTTCTGGTGTTGCCTGGCTATCGGAAAGGGTTGGAGCTACAATTAAACTATCTAATTTCGCATAATCCACAGTGAATGTATCAAAATAAGCAAATCCCCAGCCACCCTTAATTTGTATTGTGTTACTACCTTTGGTTAATTTATAAATTCCAAAGTTAAAATCCGACCACACCGTAGTGTATGGCAACATAAAAGAGCCTTTGTTCATGCCGTTTACGCTTAAGTATTGAAGTCTACCATCAGGGCTTAACTCTTGCATATACCGAGTGGATATCGTATACATACCTGTCTCTGGAACAGTGACATCAAAAGTTAATGTGCCTGAGTTCTGCATCCAAACAAATCCTGCCCCTGAGTATCCAGGCTTTGGTTGTCCATAAATTGCAGTAACAACTTGAAGCTCAGAGGATAATCGCGTATTTTCGCTTTCGATAACGAAAAACGCAGTGCCTGCACTAACTGGTACCGTAATAAAACCAAACAGCAGCGATAGTGCGATAAGAAACGTACTTACTTTTTTAACTAATCCTTTCATTTTTATACTCCTTTCTTGTATTAACCTTGATTTGTCAAAGTTAATTAATAAAATGTTATATAACCCCTACAATTTAAAAATAGCACAATTCCCATATAATGTAAATATTTGTGATTATATCTAGGAATAAATATCTACCAAAAGATCTACTTGACTACAAAGCAGTAGTTCAACTATAATATTGTAATATAGTTGAGTCATTATTCAACTATTATAACTGAGTGAAGTGTTAGAAAAAATTCTAAGTTAGCACATTACGCTGAGCAAAAATTTCTAAGTCTCACACTAGAAGATCGAGAATGAAGCGTTCTTCTTACTGATTGTTTGTGCCACAAAAGTGGCATGGTTGCCTACTTGCAGGCATGTTTTTGAGAAAATAAAGTTCATTAACTCAGTGAATTGCTTTGCAAAACACTGTGCAGATATTATGCCTGCGGCTCAAAGTTTGCAGGCTATGGAAAGGCAGGGGAATTCATATGAGAGTACCTGATATTAACTGTGATTGTGACGTTATCCATGCAAATATAGTTGAGAGAGTCAGACAATCTATGCCTGGAGAAGACGAGTTATATGATTTATCTGATTTCTTTAAGGTATTAGGGGATAGCACACGTGCCAGAATTATAAGTGCATTGGATATTAATGAGATGTGTGTATGCGATTTGGCAGTATTATTAAATATGACGAAATCAGCAATATCACATCAATTAAGATCATTAAAAGAAGCGAATTTAGTTAAATTCCGAAAAGAAGGAAAAGTTGTTTTCTATTCCTTAACCGACGATCATGTCAAGGATATCTTTGAAAAAGGATTAGAACATATTAGAGAAAAATTATATTAGATATTGGTCTGGATAATCGTACAGATATTGGGGGTTGCAGTATCCTTGAATCTTACACAATATAAGAAAACCCAGATATCGTAATTAGCAAGTCACAATCGTAAATTATCCAGGCGAAGGAGAGCAATATGGATATACAATGTAAATTAAACTTTGAATCATTAGAAAATAATATTATAGATGTAATAAAAGAAGAACAAATTAAATTAGGCTATAGAGAAGAAACCTTACGATTATATTATCCAATGGAATCTATAAATAATTTATTAGGTGCAGAATTAACAAAAGAAAAGCTTTCGGAAGTTTTATATGAGTTTTGCATCTATTTAAAAGAACGTTTTGGCAACGTAGAGTATTATCGTAACAACACCCGATACTGTTTTGTAATTCCTCCGAAAGGAGTAACTTATGTCCATAAAGAGGTGAACGACCCAATTTTTTTACAGAAATTTATCGAGACAATAAGTAATCATCATTGCAGCATAGAAGATATTCTATTGGTATTTCATCGGTTTTCAGACAAAGTCATATGTGATAAAGTAAGCAATGGAGAATTTGATTATTTAATATATTTTGAAAATGGTGATCCAGATGCATATCGTTATTGTATAAAATTTGAAGAATGCCATGCGACCTATCATAGATATACTTATACTGATTATGTTAGTTTTGGATTCTAACTATTAGATTGTGACTAATAGTAAGAACAATTTTAAATTAGGGTAGTAGAATAATTTGAAACTACAAAATATGTACCTTTCATTAATATATGAGCTGTTTGCACATGCGAACAGCTTTTTTAGTACTCTAACAAAACGATTCCTATTCTTCTTTTATCATTTTAATCTCATCAAAACATCTCTTTTGAAGAGCTTTAAAGTTTTCTTCCACATCTTTTCGGATACAATTAATAACTACATTAATCGTTATTGAAGTAAATAAAAAAATGAAAGATGAATATCGGACTATACTATGTGATTGCACATAAGAAACTAACAGTTCATAGATATTTTTAAATATGTTTGAGGTTGCTTTGTAGTTAAATGAATGCTATTATTCATGACAAATGAATCGGTGTGCCAATTCATCTAGTTTAACGAATCTATTATAAAATTATCTATTGGAGAATATGTACGGTTTTTGCTAGGGGGGAGGCTTTATTTATGGAATTCAAGCGTAATTACTACAAACCAGAGAATGTAAGAGCTTTATGTGATTTTTTCGAACAAATGAATATTGATTGTGATTGTAATCAATCAAGAATAGTATGGGAATGGTTACGTAATGCACCTTGTTTTGAAATGTTCCAATTAGAAAAGATAGGGTTATGGTATGAAAATAGTAATATAGTTGCTTCTTTACAGTTGCTAAGCCCCTGGCCAGGTTCCATTGTAGTTGATAATAGAAGTAATAGAGAGAATCTACTTTCCGATATCATCCATTATGCAGAAGAGACATTCTGTGGTTTAAAAGATGATAGAAAATATTTAGTTTTCTATGTCAATGAGAGAGAGGATAGCTTACAAAAGATATTATTAAAAAAGGGGTATAAAAAATTACCTGATATGGATGGTACACTTCAATATCCTCTAAATAAAGATATTCCTCAAGTAGAACTTCCGAAAGGATTTGAAATACAAACTTTATCTGAAGTTTATGATTTTGACCGATTGAGCAAATTGATTTGGGAAGGTTTTAACTATGAAGGTAAAATACCTAAGATAGACGATGAAGTTTATCTTCCAATAAAGCATGCTTGGCTAAATTATAACCGTGATAGTTGTAGTGTTGTTATAGCACCAGATGGTAGTTATGCATCCTTTTGCGGTTTCTGGTATGATAATAAAACTCAAACAGGGCTTTTAGAACCAATGGTAACCTCAAAAGAATATCGTAAATCTGGATTAGGAAAAGCTTGTGTATATAACTCATTAAAAATATTACAATCGTATGGTTGCAAGAAAGTGTTTGTAACACCTGATGAAGAACCATATAATTATTATTGCAAGATAGGGTTTGACAGGATGAACTACACTCAGTGCTATGAAAAAATATTTGAATAACAAGTAAGTGTGTCAAAGCGGATATTCGTAATCCGCTTGCGCTACCAGCTCTACCTCATTGCCACTACGTGGCATTTTAAAACAGGCAAGTCCATACCCCCGCTTATGTAAGCGGGGGACTTCCCTG
>DPVV01000394.1 GCA_003526525.1 Lachnoclostridium phytofermentans
GATTCCGCAAGTTTATCATACTGTTCGTATAAGTCTTTTTCTTTTAAGGCGAATAACTGCACATATTTATATTTACCTTGTTTCCATGAATATATCCTGCGGACGCCCATAACAGCCTTCTTCTCACGAATCCCCTCTGGATAGTCACTCAAAAGAAAATTATCTTGTACCGGAAACCAGCGAAACTTCATTAAAAGGTCAGGGTCTTCAATCTTCATCTCCTGTAATTTCTCTATAACTTCATTCGTGTCTTTATTCGGATCCAGAAAATTAAATAGCTCCCCTTTATAGGTGTATATTGCACTGATTCTTACCCTCGTATCTAAGATATCATAGGCTGAAAATATGTTACTGTAAATACTCACAATATCCAGTTTCTTATATATTTGCTCTTGCGGTGAATATTTCTTTTCAATATATTTATCCAGCTGGTTATTTGCCGCAAAATTATCAGAAACACTATAAATATCCGAAAGTTTAGCATCTATTTTATTCGCAATTTCAGTAACTCTGCTTTGAGTAGTACGCATATATTCCTGTTTCATAACCTTTTGTGTATTCCAGAATAATATAGTAATAACTATCATAACCGGAATCAAGACCTGCAAGATACCAAATAGCATCTTGCCTTTTAGACCCCAATTCCGTTTCATTTTCAATTTTTTTATTTTAATTACTTTCATGATGTTTTGCAGTGCTTCCACCTCCTTTTAGGAGGATTCCTCCTTTTGGGAGGATACCTCCTGCTTGGAGGATATTACGATATTCTTTTGGGCTCATACCATATTTTTTCTTAAATAACTTAATATAGTTTGATACATCAGCCCATCCCATTTCCTCAGAAATCTCATATATTTTAAGTGCCGGATCAGCCAAAAGCTTCTGACTTTTTTCCAATCTTTTTGATATAATATAATCACTAAAATTACATCCGAATTCATTTTTAAATATTTTAGAAATATATGCCGTATTCTTATACAGCTTTGTGCCAACGTACTCCAGTGAAATCTGGTTGGAATCATATTCTGCATCCACAATTTCCTTTATCTGACTAGCAAGGCTACTTCTGCTTTTCCACTCACCCTTCATACGAGCACTTTCTTTAGAAACTTCCTGTAGAATTTTTAATAGAAACTCTTTTTTCCCCTCCAAACTATTAAACGAATATATGCACGTGTATGTGTAATCCATCTTCTTCATAACCTTCTCAAGCTGAACACCATAACGCAACAATTCACGGGATAGATTAAACATTAACTCAAGACTTAGACGGTTAATACAATCATAGTCAAGTATTACCTTCCCTCTAAATTCAGAGAAAATCTGTTCCAGTGTATCTTCTAATTCATTTTCCTGCTGTTCCAAAACTTCCCTAAGAATCTTCTCCACATCAAAGGAAATGGCATAATAATCAAAATCTGCTTCCTGCATTTCTTTATAGAACATAATCAGGCTTTTGGCTTCACTATAGATTTTCTGGCTAACACAACATTTTGCCTGTTCGTAACACTGAGGAAGCATCTGAAAATCCATATAAAAATTACTAATACCTACATATGCACTGATATTACCTTCTTGTAAGATCCATTCTAGCATCTTCCCTGCATAACCGCGCATGACATCTTCCTCTGGCTCCTCCTCAGCACTTAAAATTCCGGTTATCTTTTCTTCATAATTCAAAATAAATTTTCCGGTAATATTTTCTTTGGAAGCATTTTTATTTAAAAGTTCCTCTATTTTAATTTGTTCCTGATAGAAGGCATTTTTATCTTTCAAATTCGGAACATCAAAACTAATCAGAATAACTCCAACCCAGTTTCTATCCTGCTTTAAGAATTCTTCTTCCATCTCTTCTTCGTTATAGCCATAGCCCTTTATTAAAGCATTAAACTTCTTTCTAAGCTTCAGGCTCTTACTTTCCTCATAAGCTTGTTTTAGCTCCAGTTCCTCTATTTTCTTTCTATTTTCTTCATCAAGTCTATCTTTCATTTTACGAAACATAACTTCGAATTCATCAAGGTCAGTAGGTTTTAATAAGTACTCCGAAACCTGGTTTTTAATGGACATCTGCATATATTCAAAATCATTATAGCCACTTAGGATAATGATTTTAATCTCGGGGTAATGCTGGTTTAAATGCTGCATCAACTCAATTCCATCCATTTCTGGCATTCGAATGTCTGAAATTATCACATGAGGCTTGTCCTTTTTTATTTGTTCAAGTGCCTCCAAACCATTTCCGCAGACACCGCTAATCATAAATCCCCATTCCCCCCAAGGAATACTGTTTGCGATTCCATATGCAATTGATTTTTCATCTTCCACCACCAGTAACTTATACATATCTTACCTCCATCTTGAATTCATTATATAACAAGCCATATTATTATCGCAAGCTTTTAAAACTTTACATAATATGAAATAGGTCCATAGAAGCAAAAGAGCGTCACCAGAAAGCTATTTAAGCTGTTTGGTGACGCTCCTATTCCTATAATTTATAAATTACTCATTTACATAATTAACAATATAATCATATGCATTGTTAATTGCCGATAAGATTGC
>DPVV01000209.1 GCA_003526525.1 Lachnoclostridium phytofermentans
TCTAGCACATTGGTATAAGTTAATCTTGAACAAGTAGGAGTATCTAAATAGCATGTCCTAGCGATAACATAGAAAAATATTTACTTGGTATATAGTACTGGTATTTCCTATTTTATTAAACATATATATAGATTAGTAATAATGAAATTAGGAGGCGCATTTTATGAATGCTATTTATTTTGTTGCAGCAGGATCATTGTTAGGCATTATTTTTGCCTTATGCATGTTCCTACGTGTTAAAAAGCAACCGGAAGGTACAGCTGAAATGATAAAAATCTCAACAGCTGTAAGAAAAGGTGCAAAAGCTTACTTAAAACGGCAATATACAGGAGTGGCTATATTTTTCGGCGTAGTCTTTTGTATATTAATCGTTATGGCATTTAGTGGTTTCTTAAGCTTTTTCACTCCTTTTGCTTTTCTAACAGGTGGATTTTTTTCTGGTCTCTCTGGTTTTATTGGAATGCATACCGCTACTATGGCTAACAATAGAACCGCAGAAGGAGCCTCAAAGAGCCTAAATAAAGGCCTCAGAGTAGCATTTTCTGCTGGTTCAGTTATGGGATTTACAGTAGTTGGTCTTGGTCTTTTAGATCTCTCTATATGGTATGTAATATTAAATGCAGTATTCCATAACCTTCCTGATAGCGAACGAATTACAGAAATCACTTCGAATATGCTAACCTTCGGCATGGGTGCATCTAGTATGGCTCTCTTTGCCAGAGTGGGTGGTGGTATTTTTACGAAAGCCGCTGATGTAGGAGCTGATCTTGTTGGTAAGATAGAGGCAGGTATACCAGAAGACGATGCTCGTAATCCAGCAGTTATTGCTGATAATGTTGGTGATAATGTTGGTGATGTAGCAGGAATGGGTGCTGATCTTTATGAATCTTATGTAGGTTCTATTGTATCTACAGCAGCTCTAGCTGTTGCCGCAGGATTTGGTATCAATGGTGTTTCTGTACCAATGTTACTAGCAGCAATTGGGGTAGTAGCTTCTATTATTGGTACATTTTTTGTTAAAACCAAAGAAGGTGCTTCTCAAAAGAATCTTCTTAGGGCACTTAGGACAGGTACATACATCAGTGCTGGTATCATCGTTATTGCATCTTATTTTGTTATCAAACTATTGCTTCCTGATCAAATGGGCCTATATGTCGCGATTCTTTCAGGATTAATTGCAGGAGTCTTAATTGGAGCTATAACCGAATATTTTACTTCTGATACTTATAAACCAACTAAAAAACTTGCTGATTCTAGTGAAACAGGACCTGCTACTGTTATAATTAGCGGATTATCTCTTGGTATGCTTTCTACTGTTGTGCCTGTAGTAATCGTTGGAATTTCAGTTCTTGTTAGCTACTACGCTACTGGAGGTATAAATGACTTTAATATTGGACTTTACGGTATAGGATTATCTGCAGTTGGCATGTTATCCACTTTAGGTATAACACTAGCTACTGATGCATATGGTCCGATTGCTGATAATGCTGGCGGAATTGCAGAGATGACACATATGGATGCATCCGTAAGAGAAAGAACAGATGCATTGGATGCATTAGGAAACACAACAGCTGCTACTGGAAAAGGATTTGCGATTGGTTCCGCTGCCTTAACGGCACTTGCACTGATAGCTTCTTACATTGATAAGATCCATCAGATTAGTCCAGAATTAAAACTTGATCTAACAATCACGAATCCTAAAGTATTGGTAGGACTGTTTATAGGAGGAATGTTACCATTTCTTTTCGCTGCACTAACCATGAATGCAGTAGGAAAAGCGGCACAGTCAATTGTATTAGAAGTAAGACGTCAGTTTAAATCTATCATTGGGATTATGGAAGGAAAAGCAGAACCAGATTATGCTTCCTGTGTTGATATGTGTACAAAGTCAGCTCAAAAACTCATGATTGCACCAGCTTTGATTGCTGTTATTATCCCTATTGTCGTTGGATTTATAATGGGTCCAGAAGGTGTATCAGGTCTTCTAGCAGGAAATACAGTAACAGGTTTTGTACTGGCTGTTATGATGGCTAATTCAGGTGGGGCATGGGATAATGCCAAAAAGTTTATTGAACAAGGTGCACATAATGGAAAAGGAAGCGATCAACATAAAGCAGCTGTTGTAGGAGATACCGTTGGAGATCCTTTTAAAGATACCTCAGGTCCATCAATTAACATTTTAATAAAACTTACTTCCATGGTTTCCATAGTTTTTGCATCACTTATTGTTGCTAGCTATATACTATAATTATCCAAAGCATGTGGCAAAAGTAATTATTTGATGAATTCAACCAAGTCAAAATATGATTTCATCGGTAATGTAAAAATCAAGAATGACATTAATTTAATAGAGGTAACAAATTTAATAATCTCCGAACATTTTTTAGATAGGATGTTCGGAGATTATCTCAATTCTAAAATTTCTTTTATAATAGCTAAATCTATAACATCATAGTCTTTAATTTCATCATCAGGAGACCACATTTCTAAGTCTGATATTTCATTATTTTCTCTAAAATTAGAAATAGATTCCGTTTTAGCATAATAA
>DPVV01000207.1 GCA_003526525.1 Lachnoclostridium phytofermentans
GTACGGTAGCCATAAGTACAGAGCCATAAGCACGGTAGCCAAAATTAAAAGAACAGTAACCTACTCATATGAATTTGGCTACTGTTCTTTTAAATTTGAGATTGTCTTATAAATTACTTTTCAGATTTTTTAACCAATTTATCATCATGCTTTTCTAATATCACATTATAAACTGCCATACTATAATCTAATTGCGTAGGACTATTGATAATATCATATGCTTCATCAACAGATACATAAAATTTCTCATTTAATTCGTTAATTATTCGATCTCGAACATAATCTAAATCTGTTTGTATTCCAAGTTCTGTCGCAAAAGTATAATATTTATCATAACGCTCTAAGCCTTTTAGTAAAGAATCTAAAGCTTGTGGATACATATCAATAGCAGAATAATTGTTATAAGAATTTAACTGCTTATTCACAAACATAACTGTCATTATCTTATCATAAATTTCAATATCTTCATCTCTTATCTCTAATCCATACACCTGGTTATAAGCTTCGTTATAACGTTGCATATCAAAATTTTTGGTAGCATTTTGAACATTTATAGCATAAGTATAGATATTCGTCCCTATGACAACAAATACGGCAATACTTGCAAATAATGCAAATATAAAAGAAGCACCAATTCGATTAATTCTACCTTCATTTGCATCAATCTCATCAATTAACTCTTGCACTTCTCTAGAGAGTCGCTCTTTTTCTTCTTTCTTTACTTTCGCCCGCTCTACCTTAGCTTTTTTTGCTTTTATTGAATCATCCTTAGCTTTCTTTTTCGCTGCTAATTTATCTGCTTTTTTCTTAGCTATAGTAGCCTTTTTTTCTTTTTCTTCTTCTAGGGCTTTTCCTTCTTTTTCCTTAGCATCATTTATAATATCTTGCTTTAATTGCTCCCTTTCATCTTCAGAGTATTCAACTTTCACGTTCCCGAAAACACGAGAAAACAGGTTATTTCTACTACTTTTTTCTTTGTCAGACTTTTTATTTTTCTTTGACTTTACTTCAAGATTCTCTATTTCTTTTTGCGGAACTTCATAATGATTAGGAATATCCGGTATTAATTTAAGTAATTCTTCATCAATACCTTCGTCTTCTAAACCAGAAATCCCACCAAGAGCATCTTGATAGATTCCACCGATGTCTTTTGTTGATGAATTTAACAAATCTTCCGGTTCGCTGTATAAACCTAACATTGGATCTACCCTAGACCCTTCATCATCCATGAAATCATCAATGGAAAGTACATCTGAAGCATAATCCTCTTGACTATTGTCTTCCGGTGTTCTATTAATTTCATTTAATAAATCAAGTATATCTTGATTTCCATCAAAATCAGGCGTACTACCCACTACAAACTCTCCCTCTGCTTCTTTATAATTGTTGTTAAAGAAATTATCGTTAAGTGTATCACTTAAATTTATTTTTTCTTTCTCTAAAATATCTTCTTCTGTTGTTGCTGCTAACTCAGAAAGTGATAGATTAGCTATTTCATTTTCTACACTGTTGTCATCATACTCAACTTTTTCTAATTCTTGTTCCAGTATAAAATCTGTATTTGGTTCGATTGAATTAATTTCATCCTGTTCCTTAAATTTGTCTTGCATTTGAATTAATTCATTTTCATCTTTTGTATCATGAATGAGACTTTGATCGCTGTTTACATCCTGAGTAAAACTTTTGTCAATGGTTTCATCCTTTATTTCATCACTGTTCGAAGAATACATTAGTTTTCCATGTTCTTCAAACTCATTGTGATTTAATAAAGACTGAAGTTCCTTGTTATTTGTTAAATCATCAGTTTCTGTACCAAAGATACTATAATCCTCAGGTATATAATTTTCATCTGCACCTGTAATATTTTCGCTATTATGTAGTGCTTCCATTGATTCAGATAGAGTATTGAAATACGAATGATCCAAGCCTAACTCTTTACAGTTTAAGCAATATTCACTATTGTCCTTTACTTCGGCATGACATATCTTGCATCTATTCAATCGTACACCACCTAGCCTATATTTTGTAGTAATTATTCACTTAAAAGTAACTCATCAATTTTAGCTACTAATTGTCCAATCTCTGGTTTTGATAATTGGGCATTTGCACCTAAGGATTCACCCTTCCTACGCATATCCTCATTTACCAAAGAGGAAAAGATAACGACTGGAATTCCTGATAATTTTGCATCCTCTTTAACAAGCTTTGTTAAGTGATGTCCATCCATTACCGGCATCTCAATGTCAGTAATGAGAAGAGCAACCTTTTTATCAACAATTCCTTCTTGCTTGTACTTTAATAATAAATCGTAGGCTTCTTTTCCATTCTCAGTCCTAGTGATATTGGTATAGCCCGCTTTTGCAAGACAGTCAACCAACAATTGATTTAGTAAATGAGAATCTTCAGCAATAATGATTGGCAAATCACAACGCCTTCTATTATTTAATAAATCCATTTCTGAAACCTTTAAACTAGTTTCAGGACTTATATCGGCTACTATTTTTTCAAAATCAAGTAAAATAATTAATTTATTTGATAATTTAACAATTCCAGTTGCTACTCCCATACCAGCGTGATTTAATGTAGCATCTGGTTTTGAGATTTCACCCCAAGAGATACGATGAATTCCTAAAACTTTATTTACATGAAAACCAACATGTAGATTATTAAAGTTTGTTACAATAATCATATCTTTGCCATCCTGCTCTGTCTCTTGGTGCAGGCTTAGAGTCCTTCTTAAGTCTATGATTGTCATGATAAAATCACGTGGCATATAAATGCCCTCAACAGTAGGGTACGCGTTAGGTACTGGTGTCGGGCTTATATAAGGCAGTATCTCCCTAATCTTAGCCACATTAATACCATAGCTATTTCCACCAATGGTGAATTCGAGCACTTCTAATTCGTTTGTGCCACTTTCTAATAATATATTGTTTTCCATGGTTTACCCCCATATCTTCTTGTAATTCGTATCTATTCAGAAATATATACCTAAGTTTTTATTTCCTTTTATGTGTATATATATGGTATTATATGATAAAATGACAAAAAATTCAATCGTTACATCCATAATACGGCACTATTTTCCATTTTGATTCTGCAAAAGAATCTATTATATATTGTTATACTCTATCATTATCGGCTATTTTATTAATTTAGATTAGCAATAAATTAAATTTGGAACACCATCTAAGTCTTTCACGTAATTAGCTAAGATTCCTAGTTATATCGCTCAATATGTATAGAATATTTTCCATTCATTAATGTAACAAAAAATGCAAGAATAGACGAAACCTTCTGAATTAATAAGTTTCCTAAATTCAGAGTGTATTGATGATTCTTGCATTTTTATTAAACAATATTTATTTACTAATTAATACCTTTACATAGGTTCATAGTGAATTATTATCATAAGAATATTCTATATCCATGATCACTATAAATTACGAATAAGTAATAACATAAAAATGAAGAGTGATATTTTTTATTAACCACGATCATAAGGTTTGTATGATCTTTCAGTTAACTGAACAGACTCATTTCTAATTTTAGCAAAGTGTCTAACGTGTTCATGCTGCAGTAATTCATTAATCATTGCCAAAAAACAATCGACATCAGCTTCGTTATTATAGATTCCAAAGCTAATGCGTACCATCCCTTCGGGAGGATAGCAAAGTGTTTTCGAATGATTTTGCACTTCCGAGACCCCCGTCAGACGGCGCACATAAGAATGGGCGCAAAAGGCAGCATGGCGAACAGCGATAGCGCGATAGCCTGCGAGAAAATTGGCCACCTCTTCATTCTTTACGTCACGAATGTTAAATACAGCAATGCCTACTCTATCGTCAATATTTATACTGTCGCCGTAAAGGATAACCCCCGGAATCTTCATAAGCCCATCCAGAGCCCTTCTTAGAAGGACTTGCTCGTGTTTTCTAATGTAATCAAAGCCCATATGCTTTAGAATTTCCATTGATTTCAGCATTCCGACTACGCCCGGGTAATTAGGTGAACCTGCTTCATAACGATCCGGTGCGGGCAAAAAGAGTACCGAATAATCGCATACTGACTCAACCATACCGCCACCATAAAAATGGGATATGTGCTTATTAAGCACATCTGTAAGCCCTACCACTGCGCCGCCACCGAAAGGCGAGTACATTTTGTGTGCTGAGAAAACAAAGAAATCAATGTTTTCTTCCGGTGTTTCCCCTAACATGCTAAATGCGCGGTGAGCGACAATCTGCGCACCATCCACAATAATCTTCGCTCCGTATTGATGAGCAAGTCTAGCGATGTAGTGTACATCATTTACATAACCTGTGACATTGGAAGCCGCAGTAACGGTAACATACTTAATCCTGCCATTATACATCTGCAGAAGCCGCTTTACGTCATCGATAATCAGACGTCCATTTTTATCTACTTTAGCATATACTGTTTTGGTGCGCTCACGCCATGGCAAGTCGTTTGCGTGATGCTCCATTCGTGTTGAGAGAACGATGTCCTTAGGACTTTCGATGAGAGCGGATGCAAGCTTATTTATTCCATCCGTCGTGTTGTTGATATAGAAAGCTGTATAAATATCGCTGTTTGCTCCAACAAAGTCCTTGACAATTTCACGTCCGTTTGTATATACCTCGGTCGAATGTTCAGACTTTTGTCCTTTTCCGCGACCGATGGAGCCATAGTACATAAGCTGTCGCTCTATTTCTCTAACGACTTCCTTAAAAGGTGGAGTAGTAGCGGCATTATCTAAATTAATAGCAGGTACCATTTTTTTGTTATCAAGCTCAACCAATGCGTCCAGCCCAAACATCATATTACGTATATAATCGCTAGTATTACGCATAGCAGAATTACCTAGGCTGTTATCCATAATAGATTGCTCCTTTTTGTTTTCCAGATATAAGGTTTCCTTAAATATGGATGGAAAGTTAACCGGGGAAGTTGATTTATTTTATGTATATGTGGAACTTCGGTATTTGTTACCTGCATGACTGTTCGGTCATAACCAGCAACTGCAATTTATTGCATCCGAAAAGATGTTGAGGATAATTTAGAAACTCTTAAAAAGAGATGTTTAGATGAGATTAAACTGTTTAGAAAAGTAGAATAGTTATATCGAATTGCAAGAGTAGAATACAACTAAAGAAGGATCTTTTACAAAATTTATTTTGCAAAAGATCCTTCTTTTTATAATGACTCCAAGGGGATTTGAACCCCTGTTACCGCCGTGAAAGGGCGGTGTCTTAACCGCTTGACCATGGAGCCAAAGAACATTTCTCTAGTACCATTGTACTCTCAAAACTTCATATTGATATACTCTTGATTTTTAAACAAACCTTTTAGGTTAAGCCCTCGACCTATTAGTAACAATCAGCTGCATGTGTTACCACACTTCCAC
>DPVV01000448.1 GCA_003526525.1 Lachnoclostridium phytofermentans
AGCGTGTAACGTATCCTATGTAGCACTTTAGGTGCTAACAAAGCTTATCTTTCTTGAAAATAACTCCTCCTCAAAATGTTGAATATAACGTTCCCAAATATCGTAAAGAGGATGATTGGGATACTTCTGGGAAAACTGAGCCAACATATCGAGACAACGTTCGATATAAGTATTACCAACCGTTGCTATTTCTACATAATCCCCATTGAGTGTCTGCCACCGTGAATAGTCCTGCACCTTTTCCTTTAGTGCATCATTTGTAAAAATCTCTATTCGCATTAAAAAATCACCACCCAATAGCCTATTATATGCTACTACTGGGTGGTCTATTACAAATTCTTTTTGTAGTCTAACGTTGCTATACATTAATTTCTGCCTTAAATCCAAGTAATTCTTTGTTCTCCTCAAGGATTGGATGAATCACTGATTCTATAAATTCTTCGGTCTGTTCTTTCGCTCTTCCTGTATATCTCGATGGTTCCATTACCTTCTTTAAGTCCTCTAAGGTCATATGAAAGGCCGGATCCTCTGCAATTAATTCTAACAGATTATTCTCAAGTCCAAGTTCTTTTACATTACGGCCTGCTTCCATACTAAGAGTACGGATTCTTTCATGTAGTTCTTGGCGGTCTCCCCCCGCCTTTACAGCATCCATCATAATATTTTCTGTCGCCATGAATGGAAGCTCTGACATTAAGCGTTTTTCAATTACCTTTGGATAAACTACCAAGCCATCCACCACATTCATATATAAGTCAAGAATACCATCGATTGCAAGGAATGCTTCTGGTACACTTAATCGTTTATTTGCAGAATCGTCTAAGGTCCTTTCAAACCACTGTGTAGCGGAAGTAATCGCTGGATTTAATGCATCCACTAAAACGTAACGAGCAAGAGAGGCGATACGTTCACTTCTCATAGGATTTCTCTTATATGCCATAGCAGAAGATCCAATCTGATTCTTCTCAAATGGTTCTTCAATTTCCTTTAAGTGTTGAAGCAAGCGAATATCATTGCTAAACTTATGAGCGCTTGCTGCAATTCCTGCAAGCACATTTAAAACTCTGGTATCTACTTTTCTTGAATAAGTTTGACCGGATACTGCAAAACACTCCTTAAATCCCATCTTTTCCGCAATCAAGGCATCTAATTTCTTTATCTTCTCATGATCACCATCAAATAATTCTAAAAAGCTTGCTTGAGTCCCTGTAGTCCCTTTGGAGCCAAGTAATTTCATACAAGATAGGGTATGCTCAAGATCTTCCATATCAAGAACTAACTCTTGTAACCATAAAGTGGCTCTTTTTCCTACGGTTGTTGGTTGTGCCGGTTGGAAATGGGTAAAAGCAAGTGTTGGGAGATCACGATATTTCATAGCGAATTTCGAAAGTTCTTCCATTACGCAAACCAACTTTTTCTTAACTAATTTTAAGCCTTCTGTCATAACAATCATATCGGTATTATCACCAACATAGCAGGACGTTGCACCAAGGTGAATAATTCCTTTTGCATTAGGACATTGAGCACCATATGCATATACGTGTGACATTACATCATGGCGAACCAAACGTTCTCTTATCTTTGCCACTTCATAATTAATATCATCCTGATGTGCTTTTAACTCTTCTACCTGTTCTCTTGTCACTGGTAGCCCAAGATCGTGCTCAGCTTCTGCTAATGCAATCCAAAGTTTTCTCCAGGTACGAAATTTCATATCTGGTGAAAATATATATTGCATTTCCTTACTTGCATAACGTTCTGACAACGGACTTACATAGTTATCTTGACTCATTGTAACCCAACCTTTCCTATCTCTTATTTAACATAATTCTTCTATCATTGTCATAAAAAAAACTTATTCTTCTATTATTATCATGAAAGAAAAACTTCTTACAATATTCTTCTATCATTATCATAAAGAAAAACTTCTTACACTTCATATTCTCCACGGATATCTTCCTTAGGAGGTTCAATTGGATAATGCCCCGTAAAACATGCGTCACAATATCCTAAATCCCCATCAATTAATTCACTAAGGCGATTCACAGATAAATACCCTAAAGAATCCGCATCGATAATCTTACGAATCTGTTCTACGGTATTATTATGCGCAATTAATTGATCGTCCGATGGCACATCAGTACCAAAATAGCATGGATATAAAAACGGTGGGGAACTGATTCTAACATGAACCTCCGTTGCTCCTGCTGCTTTTAACATTCCGACAATTCTAGCACAAGTAGTGCCGCGTACCATCGAATCATCAATCATAACGACTCTTTTACCTTTCACTGCTTCAGAGAGTACATTTAACTTAATCCGTACACTGGACTCACGCATTACTTGTTTGGGTTTAATAAAGGTTCGTCCGACATAACTGTTCTTCACAAATGCCATGCCATACGGTATTCCTGTTTCCATAGCAAAGCCCATTGCAGCTGCATTTCCTGAGTCCGGAACCCCTACCACTAAGTCAGCTTCCACAGGATGCTCCTGTGCTAAGATACGTCCAGCCATAATTCTACTATTATAAACACTTATATTATCAATCTTACTATCTGGTCTTGCAAAATAAATATATTCAAAGATACACTTTGCCTTCTTTGGTTGGCACATAGATGTATCTGATAAAATTCCGTCTTTTGTAATTGTTACAATTTCACCTGGTAAAACATCGCGAATAAATGTTGCATTCACAGCATCAAGAGCGCAACTCTCACTTGCAAGAATAAACGTATTCTCTCTCTTTCCGATACAAAGAGGTCGAAATCCAAAAGGATCTCTTGCCCCAATTAGTTTTCTAGGACTCATAACAATCAAGGAATAGGAACCTTTTATCTTCATCATTGCATTCTTAACGGCACCTTCTACATTCGCTGTCTTTAATCGCTCTCTAGCTATATGATATGCAATAACTTCAGAATCAATCGTTGTTTGAAAGATTGCTCCAGTATATTCTAACTCTTCTCTTAACTCAGGTGCATTCACAATATTCCCATTATGAGCAAGTGCTAAGGTACCTTTTACATAATTTAATACAAGCGGTTGTGTATTAGCGATATTACTTGCTCCCGCAGTAGAATACCGAACATGACCAACACCGATGTCTCCGCGAAGTGTTTCCAAGCCTTCCGGTGTAAAAACTTCATTCACTAGCCCCATACCCTTCATCGAAGAAACTCTACCCTTAGGTCCTAAGGTATCACTAACCGCAATACCGCAGCTTTCCTGTCCACGATGCTGTAATGCGAAAAGGCCGTAATAAATCGAATCAGCGACATCTTCACCAACCATATTATAGACGCCAAAAACGCCGCACTCTTCATGGATTTCTTCTGAAATAAAATCATTGATTCTATTTTCCATTGCCTTATCCTTTCTAATGATAATCTGCTGTAATTGCCGTGAAAATGAGCAACAAAAGGGGATGTCGCTTATTCTAGCGTCAACCCCCTTTTACTTCATTGTAAAATATTATTCAATTCCAAGTCTTTTAAATACTTCCTGATAAGCGTCCTCTACATTTCCAAGATCTCTACGGAAACGATCCTTATCTAATTTTTCACGGGTCTTTATATCCCATAAACGACAAGTATCTGGAGAAATCTCATCTGCAAGAATGATTTGATCATGATACCTACCAAATTCAATCTTAAAATCAATCAACTCAATGCCAATGCTTTCAAAATACTTTATCATTACTTCATTGACTTTATATGCATACTTAGAAATCGTATCAATCTCTTCCTGTGTTGCAAGTCCAAGTGCCTTTGCGTAAGAAGAATTAATCATTGGATCGCCAAGTGAATCGTCTTTATAGGAAAACTCCAAGGTAGGACATAACAATTTTCTACCCTCTTCTATTCCTAACTTCTTCGCAAAACTTCCTGCGGATACGTTACGGATAATAACTTCAAGTGGAACAATCTGAACTTTCTTTACAGCGGTCTCTCTATCACTTAACTCTTCGATATAATGAGTTGGCACGCCTTCTTTTTCTAACTGTTTCATTATGTAGTTAGACATTCTATTATTAATAACGCCTTTTCCTACAATAGTTCCTCTCTTCTCACCGTTGAATGCGGTTGCATCATCTTTGTAATCCACGATTAATACATCCTCAACGTCGGTTTTGTACACTTTCTTGGCTTTACCTTCATAAAGTTGTTCTAACTTATTCATGTTAATTATCCTCCTTGTGCAAACACCTTACCCTGCGTTCTTGGCAACCATTTTTTTGCTGTTGCAATTTAATTATATCGTAGCGAAAAAATAAGGCAAGAGCTTTTTCGCACTTTCAGGCCCCGTAACAAAATTTCGGTTAAATGTACAAAAAGACAGTAGTTTTTTTAAAACTTCTGTATAATAATTAATGCTTTTTTCTAGTAAAATCAATGCTTATAAGCATTATTAATGCCATTTATCATTAGTGTTAATAGACTGATTTTTTGACTTTACAAATTGATATATGAAAACCATTTTCAGCTGATTGTATCAATCCATAATGGCACATTTTAATACATAGGACTTCCTATCTAAGACGTCTATTTTCATATTTTGCCATCACTTGTAACTTATTTTTTACTATGTCAATACGCTCTTCAATGCTTTCTTCACTAACTGGCAAATCAAGAGCAATCTCAATATTTCCCATCGTTCTCTCATCAATCCTATTTTTCATGCTATATAAGATTTCAAGCTTCTCAGCACAATCATTTGCATCAAGAAACGCCATCAAATCAAGATTTGCTTCTGGATGCAGTTCATCCTTTTTTAAACCCTCTTCAGTTTTTGTTTGTTCTTCCTTAACTGCAAGATTTAAATTATCACTATCTTTCAAATGTTGTGCTGTTACATCTTGCTTTTGATTATCCATCGCCAAAGCTTTACTCGTCTCACCCGTATCCTTATTCTGCCTAGCATCGTTACCAAGTTCTTCTCTTGATATTGGGGTAAAACGATATTGCTGCGAAACATTCGGATATTTCTCATGATCTACCTCACTAAGAAACATGGAAAGAGGCCTTGCATATGTCTTAAAATCACCATAAAGTGCTTGATAAATCACAAGCTCTTCCCCTGTTTCGGAATGTTTGGCTACCGTAATAATTTGATATAACATTCCTTTAAAATGTTGATACAATTGCCCTGGTTGCGGTATATTTTGTCCCAAAATGATTCAGCCTCCCTTTTATTAACACTTAAATTTCTTATCTTTTCTTATATAATATAAAGAACTAAAATTATCTTTTCTTATACAATGAATGAAATTTAATTTTTTTTATAATACAAAAATCAAACCCAACCATTCAGATTTACTCTAAAGGTTTTACCTACCTATTTCCGATAAGAGAGATAATACTCTGCATATTCTTTTGTGATAAGTCTTGAATCCACCATCTGTCTTATATACAAATGAAATTCATCATTACTAATATTCGCTTCTGAAAGCTGCTGTAACAGCTTTTTGATTCTCACCTTAAATTCAACAACGGTAATAACTCCGTCCCTTAGCATAATACTCAATAAGTAAGCTTTCTCAAAATATGGATTATGCATATTTGGATCGGCAAATCTACCTTCATAACTTAAGTCTAGTTTTACCATATCCATTATGGTTCTTACGGAGGTATTCGTTACTTTGATATCTGGTGAAAGAACGTACAAATTTTTACGATAAACCTTTCTTCCGTCTTTCGAATCCTCATAAAGATTTGGTAAATAGGAGGAAAAAACAAAATTGAGAAATGATGGTTTTTGAAATCCTTCGTAGTCAAGTAGAGGATTTGCAAATACTCCCTTCTCATAGGTTATCTTTGTAACCTTAGCTAATGGAATTCGTATTTTTCTCGTTTCTTCTTCAAATAATAAAAGATTTAAATCTCCTCTAT
>DPVV01000453.1 GCA_003526525.1 Lachnoclostridium phytofermentans
TTTGGAGCAAAAAGCACTTGAGAGCGCTTTTCGCAACCTCTAAGTGTGAAATTTGGAGCAAAAAGCACTTGAAAGCGCTTTTCGCGACCCCTAAGTGTGATTTTTTACTACTATAGTGGGAGTAGAAAGTACTTGATAAAAAAGGGTTGATTCTTTTCTGTAATTTCGTTATAATATTTTATTCAGGCGAGGAATTGTGCTTAAGGTCCTTGTGAAGATGCTAAGCTGTCTTATGGTTACTGGCGGTAATCGTAGGACAGCTATTTGCGAATACATGTATAATTGTGACGGGAGGTCACTTATCAAAATTTTTGTAAAAATACTAGCGGACCAATGGCTTAATGTTATGAAAAGTCGGAGGCGCTTGTTGTTGGATAATGTGAATGTTGGAGGATAGTTATGGCAGATAAGAGAGATTATTACGAGGTGCTTGGGATTTCAAAGAGTGCATCGGACGATGAAATCAAAAAAGCTTATCGTAAACTTGCAAAGCAGTATCATCCGGATGCAAATCCAGGGGATCAGACTGCGGAAGCAAAGTTTAAGGAGGCTTCCGAGGCATATGCTGTCTTAAGTGACCAGGAGAAAAAGAGACAATATGATCAGTTTGGTCATGCTGCTTTTGAACAGGGTGGCGGCGGAGCTGGCGGTTTTGATTTTAATATGGGTGATATGGGAGATATCTTTGGTGATATCTTCGGAGACATCTTTGGTGGGGGAAGAAGATCTCGTACCAGCAATGGTCCAATGAATGGAGCAAACCTACGTACTGCCATTCGTATCACCTTTGAAGAAGCAGTGTTTGGCTGTGAAAAGGAACTCGAGCTATCACTAAAAGATGAATGTGAAACTTGTCATGGTTCTGGTGCAAAAACTGGTAGTTCAGCGGAAACATGTCATAAGTGTAATGGTAAAGGACAGGTAACCTTTACTCAGCAGTCCTTATTTGGTATGGTTCGTAACGTTCAAACCTGCCCGGATTGTCGTGGTACTGGTAAGATTATCAAAGAAAAATGTCCAGATTGCTATGGTAGCGGTTATATCAGCCGTAAAAAGAAAATTCAAGTTTCTGTTCCTGCTGGTATTGACAATGGCCAGAGTATCCGTATTCGTGGTAAAGGAGAACCTGGTACGAACGGTGGCGAACGTGGTGACTTATTAGTTGAAGTAAATGTTAGTAGACATCCAATCTTCCAGAGACAGGACTACGATATCTATTCAACAGCACCAATGACATTTACACAGGCAGCACTTGGTGGAGATGTAAGAATCAGCACCGTAGATGGCGATGTCTTATATGAAGTAAAACCAGGAACTCAAACAGATACGAAAGTACGTCTTCGTGGAAAAGGTGTTCCGACCTTACGAAACAAAGATGTTCGTGGGGATCACTATGTAACGTTAGTTGTACAAGTTCCAACAAAATTAAATAATGAGCAAAAAGACTTATTAAAGAAATTTGAAGAATCCGTATCTGGTAAAAAACCAGAGGATACTACTGAGGATTCAAAAGAAAAGAAAAAGAAATTTTTCGGAAAATAAGGAACAAAAATAGAGCGTAACCCTCCAGTATATTAAGGTATGAGACAGTATGTTTTGTACCTTAGGGAAGGCATGCTACCAGGAGGATTTACATGAAATGGAAAAAAATATCGTTGGAAACAACGACGGAAGCGGTAGATTTAGTCTGCGATATGCTTCTATCTCTTGGAATTGAAGGAATTGAAGTTGTAGATAAGGTGCCGATTACCGAAGAAGAGAAGAAAAGGATGTTTATCGATATTCTTCCTGAATTAGGTGAAGATGACGGTATTGCTACTATTAATTTTTACTTGGAGAACGAGGAAGATTTACCTTCTCTCAATGTTTCAATTCAGGAAGGGTTAGAGGAACTACGTGACTTTGTTGAGGTTGGTAGTGGGAAGCTCTCTTTATCAGAAACGGAAGATAAGGATTGGATAAACAATTGGAAAGAATTTTTTAAACCATTTCGTGTGGATGATACCATTGTAATTAAACCAACTTGGGAAAAACTAGAGGAACGTAAGGAAACGGACTTAGTTATTGAGATTGATCCTGGAACCGCTTTTGGAACAGGCGCTCATGAGACAACCAAGTTATGTATTCTTAATATAAAAAAATACATGCAGCCTGGTGCTACTTTATTAGATGTTGGATGTGGTAGTGGTATCCTTACCATAATAGGTAGAAAGCTGGGAGCAAAAACAGCAGTTGCAATTGATATCGATGAAAATGCAGTAACTGCATCCAAGGAAAATTGTGACGTAAATCAGTTAGAAGCTGTATTATGTCAATCCTCTAATACCGCAACAAGAACAGAAGGCAGAATAGAACTATTCGATGGTAATGTTATTGATGACAGAGAGCTACGTGAGCGCATTGGTCTTAATAGCTATGATTTTGTGGTTGCAAACATTTTAGCCGACATTATCATACCTTTATCAGCTGTGGTAGGCGAATTTATGAAACCAGGAGCTTATTTTATCAGTTCTGGTATCATTGATATGAAAGCAGAAGAAGTAAAAGAAGCCATTATAAAAAATGGATTTATCATAGAAGAAATTACTACCATGGGAGACTGGACTTCTATAGTAGCGAAGAAACCAGAGTAAACAAGAAAAAGCACGCTTCGCGAATTTTTTTGTAATAAATAAAAATGTGGGTAGAAACGTAATCGTTTCATTCCCACTTTTTTTATGTATAGCATTCTTTTTTGTTACGTGTTATAATGTCGTATGAAAAAAGACCTATTATAAAAAAAGATCTATTATAAAAAAGATCTATAAAAAAACTATTATTAAAAAGATCTATAATAAAAAGATTTATTATAAAAAACGACTTATTATTACAAAAAAGACCTATGATAATAGAAAATTGATTCTTGCATGTGATTTTGCAGATGGGAGAGTAAATGCAACGATTTTATATTGAATCAACTAACATTTCCGATACAACAATCCGCATCGATGGTGCGGATGTAAATCATATAAAAAATGTCCTTCGTATGAAAATAGGGGAAAAATTAATCGCTTGTGATGGACAAGGTAACGATTATTGTTGTATAATAGCAGAGTTTGAAAAAGATAATATTATTTTGTCTATAACTGAGCGTAAAAAAACAGACACTGAGTTACCTGCGAAATTAATCTTGTTTCAAGGGTTACCGAAAAAAGATAAAATGGAATTGATTGTTCAAAAAGCCGTAGAACTTGGTGCTTATGAAATTGTTCCAGTCATGATGAAACGAACGATCGTAAAATTAGAAGATAAGAAAAAGGAACAAAAAAAGCTTGAGCGTTGGCAGGCGATAGCAGAAGGTGCAGCAAAGCAATCGGGTAGAGGTTTTATTCCTAGAGTTCATGAGATAGTTTCGTATCAAGATGCTATCAAAATGGCTTCTGAATGCGATATGTCAATTCTACCTTACGAGTGTGCTAGTGGTATTAAGGAGACGAGAGAGTTAATCAATCAATCCAAAGGGAAAACTTCAATTGGCGTTATGATAGGACCAGAAGGCGGTTTTGAAGAGGAGGAGATTGATTTAGCTAAGGAACATGGAATTACTTCGGTTACACTTGGAAAACGAATACTACGTACGGAAACTGCTGGTTTAGCAATACTTTCTTATTTCATGCTAACGCTGGAAGAAGAATAATTTTAATACATTTGAAGAAAAATTAAGGTTTCAATACATTTGAAAGACTAAGCATAGTTTTAATACATTTAAAGGACATAAAATGATTTGATTGATTTGAATAGTTTTTGGATCCTTTTTTATGGCGTAAAACCCCAGCTTAGTGTAATATAAAAAACAAAATTTTTTACACGTATATTTGTGCCTGCAGCCCAAAGTTTGCAGGCTTATGGAAAGGCATGGTTTTATAATGATAGCTTATTTAGATAATGCCGCTACAACTAAAGTATCGGAATCAGTGCGTGATATCATGGTGGATGCACTTTACGTTAACTTTGGTAACCCTTCCTCAATGCATCGGAAGGGTATGGAAGCGGAACGATATATCAAAGATGCGAAGGAGTCAATTGCAAGGCTTCTTAAGGTGGAGCCAAAGGAAATTGTCTTTACCTCTGGAGGTACAGAATCCAATAATATGGCTTTAATCGGTACTGCACTTGCGTATCAACGTTCTGGAAAACATATTATTACAACACAATTTGAACATCCATCCGTGCACAATCCTTTAATAGCACTTGAAGATTTTGGATTCCGTATCAGTTATGTACCTGTAGATCAAAACGGTAAGGTTATTGAGGAAGCGTTATTAAATGAGATATGTGATGATACTATTTTAGTGTCCATTATGTATGTTAATAACGAGGTTGGTGCTATTCAGGATATTGCAAGATTATCTAAGCTTGTGAAAGAGAAAAAGCCAGATGTTTTATTTCATACCGATGCAATCCAAAGCTTTGGAAAGCTTAAGATTTTTCCAAAGAAAGAAGGCATTGATTTAATGTCTGTAAGCGGGCATAAGTTCCACGGACCAAAAGGTGCTGGATTTTTATATATCAAAGATAAAGTTAAGGTAAAACCAATCATTCATGGTGGTGGACAGCAAAAAGGTTATCGTTCTGGTACTGAAAATGTTCCTGCAATCGCTGGTCTTTATCAAGCGATAAGTGAAATTTTTGAGAACCATGATGAAAAAATCAAACATCTTTATAAATTGAAGACTCATATGATCGAAGGACTGCAACAGATACCAGAAGTGGTCGTTAACGCGGTATTTAAAGAACAAGAAGACATATCCTTATCAGAAAGAGTACATTTAACTGCTCCGCATGTCGTGAGTGCAAGTTTTCCAGGCATCCGTAGTGAAGTATTATTGCATGCACTTGAAGATAGAGAAATCTATGTTTCTTCTGGTTCCGCATGTGCTTCGAATCATCCAAGCTTATCTGGTTCTTTAATGGCAATTGGTGTAGAAAAAAGCTTATTAGACTCTACACTCAGATTTAGCTTTTCTGTTAATACTAAGATGGATGAGATTGATTATACCTTGGAGGTACTAAATGAAATAGTACCTATGTTACGTCGATATACCAGAAAATAATAGAGGACAACAGTGTACACGGAAGTTTGTACCTGTGTAATACTTGAAACAAACTTCCAGATTTTTGTACAGTCAAGTTTTCAAGAGTGAAAATATAAACCAATGTCGCACAGAAAAAAGAAATTCAATTTTCATACAGTGAATGTAAAAACTAATTTTCACATAGAGAATAGTTTTATAATTCACTATACAAATATTGCGCCGCCACCCAAAATTGCGGGATGGTGGAAGAATGGAGAATTTTATGTATAAAGCATTTTTAATAAAGTACGCAGAGATTGGTCTAAAAGGTAAAAATCGTCATGTATTCGAGAACGCCCTTAAAGACCAGATTCGTTTTAACTTAAATAAACTAGGAGAGTATGCAGTATCCAGGGAACAAGGACGTGTTTTTGTTGAATGTCCAGATGATTTCGATTACGATGAAACCGTTGCGGCATTACAAAGAGTATTTGGTATTACAGGAATAAGTCCAGTTGTCGTAATTGAGTCAACCGATTGGGAAAACATTAAACAAGAAGTTGGTGATTATGTAGAGAAATTCTATGGCCGTAAACCTTTTACGTTTAAAGTAGAGGCGAAACGTGGTAACAAGCAGTATCCAATTCAATCACCTGAGATTTGTTCTAAGATGGGTGCGTATTTATTAAATCGCTTTCCAGAACTATCTGTTGATGTTCACACACCACAAGAATATATTACCGTGGAAGTTCGTAACAAAGCTTATGTATATTCTAACACCTTAAAGGGACCAGGTGGTATGCCAGTGGGTACAGGTGGAAGAGCAATGTTATTATTATCTGGTGGTATTGATAGCCCGGTTGCTGGATATATGATTTCAAAGCGTGGTGTAACAATAGAAGCAACTTATTTTCATGCACCTCCTTATACCAGTGAGCGTGCGAAGCAAAAGGTAGTTGATTTAGCTAAGATAATATCTGCATACACAGGACCAATTAAGCTTCATGTCGTGAACTTTACAGATATTCAGTTATATATATATGAGAAGTGCCCTCATGAAGAATTAACGATTATAATGCGCCGCTATATGATGAAAATAGCTGAAAAAATTGCAAATCGCAATAAATGCATTGGTTTAATTACAGGAGAAAGTATTGGCCAGGTAGCAAGCCAGACTATGCATTCCCTAGCTGCAACAAATGCAGTTTGTACAATGCCAGTATATCGTCCGCTAATCGGTATGGATAAGCAGGAGATCATTGATATCTCAGAACGAATTGGAACTTTTGAAACATCAGTATTGCCTTATGAAGATTGCTGTACAATTTTCGTGGCAAAACATCCAGTAACAAGACCAATATTATCCGTAATAGAAAAGAATGAGCTTAATCTATCAGAAAAAATAGATGAAATGGTAAAGACAGCGATTGATACAAGAGAAATTATTACCGTAAAGTAATAAAAAAACAGTTGTTATCTTCTGATAACAACTGTTTGATTATGTTTTACTACTCAACGATGTATTGCTGTAAAATTGCTAAAATATCATCCATGTTACCATCGCCATGGATATTAAGTTCGATTGGCTTAGATAAATCTAAACTGAATATACCCATAATAGATTTTGCATCGATAACATATCTTCCGGATACTAAATCAAAATCGGAATCGAATTTAGTAACATCGTTTACAAAGGACTTAACCTTATCAATTGAATTTAATGAAATCTTTACTGTTTTCATGAGAAATTCCTCCTTAATGATGTTGATGTATTATTCAAGTCCATAGCGGAAACTGTAAACCCCGCAGGATACTATGAATTTATGGTACCTTATTTCCAAAATATCTGGAATACACAGGAAACCTATCTCACTAATATACTACATTTAACCTAATTAAATGTCAATATACAAAGTGTAGAAAAAAGGACATAATATTTTATGATAATTTTCGGTTTATTTTTTGATAAGCCTGAATATAGAAAGGATTGTAGCTACAAATGCAAGAAATTGATCAAACGAGTAATACCAACAAAACTAATATGAATAATGTGACTGGTAAAAAGGTAGCTTTCTTAACGCTTGGCTGTAAGGTAAATTCCTATGAAACAGAAGCTATGCAGCAACTCTTTTTAGATGCTGGTGCTACGATTGTAGAGTTTGAAGAACAATCGGATATTTACGTTGTAAATACCTGTACAGTTACGAATATTGCGGATAGAAAATCCCGTCAAATGCTTCATAAAGCGAAAAAGAATAATCCAGACTCCATAGTAATTGCGGTTGGTTGCTATGTACAGGCAGCAAAAGAAGCTTTACTTGAGGATGATACCGTTGACTTAGTGATTGGAAATAATAAAAAGAACGAAATTGTTTTCTTGGTAGATGAATATTATGATAACCAAAGNNATATTGATAAGGATTTTGAATACGAGGAATTAGCCATAGCAGCTGTGACAGAAAAAACAAGAGCATATATTAAAATTCAAGATGGTTGTAATCAATTCTGTAGTTACTGTATTATTCCTTATGCTCGTGGCAGAATTAGAAGTAGAAGTGAAGAAGAAATCAAAAAAGAAGTGATACGTCTTGTAGAAAATGGATATCAAGAAATAGTCTTAACTGGAATCCATTTATCTTCTTATGGACTAGAGACACTTTCAGTAAAAGAGCAAGCAGCTTTACTTCCTGAGAATGGCATTTCACCTTTAATGACACTTGTTTTAAGCTTAAGTGAAATAGAAGGTCTTAATAGAATTCGTTTAAGTTCTTTAGAACCAAGAATAATCACCGAAGAATTTGTTAAAACTCTTGCTAGTAAATCAAAATTATGCCCTCACTTTCATTTATCCCTCCAAAGTGGTTGTAAAGAAACATTAGCAAGAATGAATCGTAAATATACTCCTGATGATTATTACAAACGTTGTGAGATTATTCGAAAGTATTATGAAAATGCGGCAATTACTACAGATGTAATCGTTGGATTCCCTGGGGAAACAGAGGAAGAGTTTGAAGAAACAAAAGCATTCCTTGAAAAAGTTCAATTTTCTCAGATGCATATTTTTAAGTATTCTAAGAGAAAAGGTACGAAAGCAGAAGCAATGCCAAACCAAGTGCCAGAACAAATAAAATCTAAGCGTAGTGAAATTTTATTTGATTCAGAGAAAAAGATGAGAACAAAATATTTAGATTCTTTTATCGAAACCAAGGAAATAGTTTTGACAGAAGAAGAAACGATGATAGAGGATACATTGTATATGATTGGTCATACTACTCGTTATGTGAAAGTTGCTATTCCTGCATCAGACTTAAAAAGTAATGAGTTAGTAAACGTCCGAATTACGGGGTATTTGAACGAAGATGTTTTGCTTTCAGAAATAATAGATTGAAATTTCCGAACATTTGTATTATGATATTAGTAAGTTGCAAAAAGATGAACGGTCCAATATGGAATTGTATTATTCGGATATCGAGGTTTGTTAAATGATTACCGTTGACTGGGAAGGGCGTGATGAGATGCAGGAGATAAACAATACACAATATTTTAGAGTTCAGAAACAACCAGAAATCGTGGTGAAGGATGTTATTGACATCGTGTATCTCGCTTTAACTGAGAAGGGATATAATCCGGTAAATCAGATTGTGGGATATATCATGTCCGGAGATCCGACCTATATTACAAACCACAGAAATGCCAGAAGTTTGATTATGAAAGTCGAACGTGATGAAATTTTAGAGGAATTAATGCATTATTACATTGATAATCATTTAAAAAGAAGATAAGGATATGGAATTAATTCAAGATGAACCTGCAAACGGTCTCACTTGTCATAATTAATAGGAAAGTGGCAATCGCGCTGCTTTTCTATTAATGTAAGATTTCAGAGGTTAAAGCTAATGAGAATAATGGGTTTGGATTATGGCTCTGTGACGGTAGGTGTGGCTATCAGTGATAGTTTAAAACTTACAGCACAGGGTATTGAAGTGATACGTAGAAAGTCAGAGACTAAACTACGTCAGACTCTAGCACGAATTGAAGAATTAATAAAAGAATATGAAGTAGAAGAAATTGTACTCGGGTATCCGAAGAATATGAACAATACCATAGGTGAACGTGCTGAAAAATCAGAAGAATTTGCAGAGCATCTTCGACGTAGGACAGGACTTAATGTAGTGTTATGGGACGAGCGCTTAACGACGGTTGCAGCTCATCAGGTACTAAATGCTGGTGAAGTCAGTCTTAAAAAGAAGATGGAGGTAGTAGATAAACTTGCAGCAGTATTTATATTACAAGGTTATTTAGACTACTTATCGAATAAAAAGAAATTAAATTTAACAGATTCACTATAAAATTTCTTTTGCTTATAAATCATTGACAGAAAAGGTTTTCATGGATTGTAAGCAAAGTAATAATTCTAGTGAATATATTGTAAGAGAGGGAATTTTAATGGAAGATAATAGAAAAGTAAGCTTCTTTACCGAGGACGATGAGGAAGTAATCTTTTATGTGCTTGAACAAACAAAACTAAATGGTACAGAGTACTTATTAGTAACAGAGGATATGGATGCAGAAGAAGCAGATGCCTACATTCTTAAAGATGTATCATCAGAAGAAAGTTCCGATGCAGTTTATGATATGGTGGAAGACGATAACGAATTAGAAGCAATCGCAGCTGTATTTGAGGAATTATTAGAGGATACAGATATAATAACAGAATAATTTAATACCACGTAATGGCAATGATGTTATGAGTAAGTAACGTAAGCGGATTGCGAATATCCGCTTTGACATACTTTATATTAGAAGAGAAAGTTTGAAATTAGGTAGTAGCTACCTTTGTTTGTTATGCTTTTAACTTGTAGGTAATTTCAAAGTAATTTTTATAAATTAAAAACAGACGTTTAAATTAGCAATCTTTTGAAATGCTTTATAGGAACTTCCAATGATAGTTTGGATGGTTGAATTAATAAAAGCGAATGGTATCATCATAAAATTTACTACAAACTGGAATATAATGTCATTATTATGATATTTTTCACGATATAAACAAATTGACAAATATTATAAAATCGTGTTTTATAAGTATACAGGTGCTTGGACAATATTGGAAGGTTCAAATAGTTGAAAAAATGCGATAATATAAGTAAAAAAAACATATAGATAAACGGAAAGTGAAACTTTAATAATATATAAAATCGTAACAATAGAATGAAATTCACGTAAGCAAACGTAACATGGAATGAGCAAGAGAAGTAGGTGATGGAATGACAGATATGCAGGAAAACTTTAAATCCTTACTCAAAGAAAATGGGTTAAAGGTAACAACACAACGTATCGCAATCCTAGAGGTGTTAAGTAATCGACCGGATGAACACCTTACAGCTGAGGATATCTATGATTGTGTCAGAAATATGTATCCTGATATTGGGTTAGCCACAGTTTATCGTACCATACAGGTATTATCAGAATTAAAGCTAATTGATAAACTTAATTTGAATGATGGATATGTGAGGTATGAAATCGGTAAAGGCAGTAAGGAGAATTCTGTTCACCACCATCATCATCTAATTTGTGTGAATTGTGGGCAAGTATTTACATTTCAAGATGATTTATTAGAGAATTTGGAGCAAAAAATAGAAGCTACCATGGATTTTCAAGTTTTAAATCACGAGGTAAAGTTATTTGGTATTTGCAGTGCTTGTAAATGTTTTACAGAGAGAGATGCAAACAATCAAGATGAATAAAAACGTCCACTTCCAAACGTTTGCCCGACGAAATTACATATAAAATTTTGGGGGTGCAATTTTGAAAGGAAAAGAAAATAGTAAAGAAAACAATATTGAAAGCAAAAATAACCAGATGGAACCAGGAGGTGCCAATCGCAGAAACGCAAATTCGGATCGAAACAATCGTATGAGAAGAAAGCCAAGACCTTTTAAGGTAGAGCGTGCTGCGAATAATAATAAGGTTGAATTAACCGTTCCGGTTGAAACACCAGAACCAGATGCGAAACCAGCGGTAAAGATTATACCACTTGGTGGTTTAGGGCAAATTGGTATGAATATTACTGCATTTGAATATCAGGATAGTATTATAGTTGTTGACTGTGGATTAGCATTCCCAGAAGATGAGATGCTCGGAATTGACTTAGTAATCCCTGATATTACTTACCTAAAAGATAATATTCAAAAGGTAAAAGGATTTGTTATCACTCATGGTCATGAGGATCATATTGGTTCCCTACCTTATGTAATCAAAGACATTAATGTTCCAATCTATGCAACAAAACTTACTTTGGGAATCATTGAGAATAAGTTAAAAGAACATAACTTATTAAAATCTACAAAACGTAAAGTAATCAAGTATGGACAATCCATAAACTTAGGATGTTTCCGTATCGAATTTATTCGAACCAATCATAGTATTGCAGATGCAGCTGCATTAGCAATCTATTCACCAGCAGGTATCATTGTTCATACCGGTGACTTTAAAGTGGATTATACACCGGTATTTGGAGAGACCATAGATTTACAGAAATTTGGTGAGCTTGGTAAAAAAGGTGTGCTTGCACTTATGTGCGATAGTACCAACGTAATGCGTCCAGGATATACTATGTCAGAACGTACCGTTGGGAAAACCTTTGATAATATATTTGCAGAGAATTTAAAACATCGTATCATAGTTGCGACCTTTGCATCCAATGTAGACCGTGTCCAACAGATTATTAATTCTGCAGTGAAATTTAACCGTAAGGTTGTAATTGAAGGTAGAAGTATGGTGAATATCATATCTACTGCCACAGAACTTGGATATATTTCAGTTCCAGACAATGTTTTGATTGACATTGAACAGATGAAGAACTACACTGATGAGCAGTTAGTATTAATTACTACTGGCAGTCAGGGTGAGGCAATGGCAGCGTTATCTCGTATGGCAGCTTCCATTCATCGTAAGATTTCGATTACTCCTGGAGATACTGTTATTTTTAGTTCAACTCCAATTCCGGGTAATGAGAAAAATGTCTCCAAGATTATCAATGAACTTTCCATGAAGGGTGCAAAGGTAATCTTTCAAGATACTCACGTATCAGGTCATGCTTGTCAGGAAGAGATTAAACTTATTTATGCTTTAACAAAACCGAAATTTGCGGTTCCAGTTCACGGTGAATTCCGTCATTTAAAATGTCATGCGGAATTGGCTCAAGATATGGGCGTAAAGAAAGATAATGTAGTTCTTTTAACATCTGGTGATGTATTATCTTTATCTGAAGATAGAGCGAAGATTGTAGATCATATCCCATCACAAGGCATCTTAGTGGATGGACTTGGTGTAGGCGATGTAGGTAATATTGTTCTTCGTGACAGACAACATTTATCAGAAAATGGTCTTATTATTGTTGTTGTAACTCTTGAAAAATTCAGTAATCAAGTGTTATCCGGACCAGATATCGTTTCGAGAGGTTTTGTATACGTCAGAGAGTCTGAGAATCTGATGGAAGAGGCGAGAACTGTAGTCAACGATGCTCTTGATAAATGTCTGAATAAAAATATGACAGACTGGGGCAAGATTAAAAACGAAATAAAAGATTCTCTTAGCGACTACTTATGGAAGAAGATGAAGAGAAATCCGATGATTCTTCCAATCATCATGGAAGTATAGTTAGAGAGAGGCTTGGAGGCATAAGATGGCGAAATCCGATAGTACCAAAGTTGCATTAAAAATCACTAGTGCAGTACTTCGAGTATTCTTAAATATCTTATTTTATATTGCGATTATATTAGTCTTAATTCAGGCTGTAAAAATCACTTATAATTTTTCTTATCAGCTATTTGGTTCTGTATCTGTTGAGGCAGAGCCAGGAATCGATACAGAATTTCAGATTGCAAAAGGTGAGTCTACTATGGATGTCGCTAGAAAACTAGAAGCTGGTAATATCATAGTCAATAAGTATTCGTCCTACTTAAAGACTAAATTTAAAGAGTATAACATCTATCCTGGTACCTTTATTTTAAATACGTCTATGGATTATGATGAAATATTAGATGTTATTACAGATTATAACAATTCGATAGTGAAAGAAGAGGAAGAAGGGAAAAAAGAGGATAAAAAAACTTCTCCAAAAAGCAACGTAATACCGTAATTAGTATCGAAACAAGATAGAAGAACATGGTATACTATTTTATAGTAGGAATTGAAATATCTATCGTCTTGAATATTAGGGCTACCGTAGCCGTTGTTGAAATGTTTCTCCTTTCAAGCGGCTACGGACAGTCCTTTTTTATTGGTGACAAGGAAAAAGGACTCTATTTCAACATAGGAGTAATAGAAATAATAAGTTTTTATCGTTACATGGATGGAGGAAAGTCATGAAAATCGTGGACGAACATATTACCGCGTATATTAATTCGCTGGAATTAGAATTGCCACAGTATTTAAGTACATTAGAAAAAGAAGCATTAGAAAATGCAGTGCCTATCATTCGAAAAGAAGCACAAGCGGTACTAAAATTTTTTTTGGATATGAAGCAACCAAAGCAAATACTTGAAGTAGGTACTGCGGTTGGATTCTCTTGTTCTTTGCTAAGTGAATATATGCCTGAGGATTGTCATATTACTACCATAGAAAAGGTACCAATGAGAATTGTGGAAGCGAAGAAAAATTTATCGAAAGCAAGAAGAGCTTCGGATATTTCACTTGTTATGGGCGACGCAATTGATGCTCTGAAAGTTTTAAATAGAACGGATACTTCGAAAGACGTATCACTTTTTAACCCTTCTGGAAATAAGAAAGAGTTAAGTGAGCTTGCAGACTGTTACGATTTTATCTTTATGGATGCTGCAAAAGGACAATACATGAATTTTCTTCCTGAGATTATGAAATTACTTCCGGTTGGCGGATTATTTATAACGGATAATGTTCTTCAGGAAGGTAGTATTGCAAAATCAAAGTATAGCATCACGAGAAGGGACCGAACGATTCATACAAGAATGCGTGAGTACTTATATGAATTAACTCATAGGGATGATTTAACAACGATGATTCTGCCGGTTGGGGATGGAATGGCAGTTAGTACAAGGATACAGTAGAATGCTTTCTATTTAACCAGTATTCAATCTGCAGACAAATAGAATCTGCATACAAATAGAATCTGCATACAAATAGAATCTGCATACAAATAGAATCTATAGACAGATAGAATCTATAGACAGATAGAATCTGTAGACAGATAGACTGTAGACAAATAGATTCTGTAGACAGAACAATCTGTCTGTAGATATGAAGAGTGTTAATAGAGGCAAGAAGAAATAGGAGGAAACTATGTTTCGTAGAGAAAAACCGGAATTGCTAATTCCAGCAAGTAACTTAGAAGTATTAAAGACTGCAATCATATATGGTGCAGATGCTGTTTACATTGGTGGCGAGATGTACGGATTACGTGCAAAAGCGAAGAACTTTTCTTTAGATGATATGAAAAAAGGAATTGAATTTGCACACCAGTATGGTAAAAAAGTCTATGTTACAGCAAATATTACTGCTCATAACCGTGATTTAAAAGGTGTAGAGGAGTATTTCCGTGAATTAAAAGAGGTTAAACCAGATGCGTTAATTATCTCAGATCCAGGTGTATTTGATATTGCAAAAGAGATTGTGCCTGAGATTGAGCTTCATATAAGTACACAAGCAAACAGTACAAACTATCGTACTTACCAGTTCTGGCATAAGCAAGGTGCAGCACGTGTTGTTTCTGCTCGTGAATTGTCCTTAGAAGAACTTTCTGGGTTAAGAGCAAACATCCCAGATGAACTTGAGATTGAAACCTTTGTTCATGGTGCGATGTGTATTTCTTATTCCGGACGTTGTCTCTTAAGTAATTATTTTACTGGAAGAGATGCAAATCTTGGAGCTTGCACACATCCTTGTAGATGGAGATATCATGTTGTAGAAGAGACAAGACCAGGGGAATACATGCCTGTATTTGAAAATGATCGCGGAACTTATATCTTTAATTCCAAAGACCTTTGTATGATTGAATATATTCCAGATCTTGTTGCAGCAGGAATTGATAGCTTTAAGATTGAAGGTCGTATGAAGACTGCACTTTATGTTGCTACGGTCGCAAGGACATACCGCAAGGCTATCGATGATTTCTATGAATCGATTGATAATTATCTTGAGAACATGGAATACTATAAAGCAGAAATCGGAAAATGTACGTATCGTCAGTTTACTACAGGTTTCTTCTTCCAAAAGCCAGATTCCAATACTCAAATTTACGATAATAATGTATATGTCAAAGAGTATACTTATTTAGGAATCGTTTCTTCTCGTAATGCGGAAGGTGCTAGTGAGATGGAACAGAGAAATAAGTTTAGTGTAGGTGATATGGTTGAAATCATGAAGCCAAATGGTGAGAATATTCCTACCAAGGTTTTAAGAATCACAGATGAAGAAGGAAATGAGATGGAGAGCTGTCCTCATCCACAGCAAAAGATTTTTGTTACCTTTGATAAAGAGACTGCTCAATATGATATCATACGTGTTCAGGAGAAATCCGGCGATTCTAAGAAGGATTGTGGATGTACTTCTTGTAGTGAATAAGATAAACACGCTTAGATAACTTTTCTATGTCATTATAAAAAAGAGAAGGTGAAAATCAATGATTTTCACCTTCTCTTTTTCGTGCACCAGACATGGCACTCGCATTACTTTGAGGTCTTTTTTTACCTCATTTTTTGAAGAGGGGGTATGTTAATTATAAACAAGCTTGCTTATTAACCTTCAAATAAGTCCTTTAATTTTTTTAGTGCTTTCTTTTCAATGCGACTCACATAACTACGGCTAATTCCTAGTTTATCTGCAATTTCTCTTTGCGTGATTTCTTTCTCTCCACTTAAACCATATCTCATAATAATGATTTCTTGCTCTCTTTCATTCAAGGCAGTGTTAAGAAATGTATAGAGTCGTTTGATATTTTCTTGAATTTCAAAGATATCTACAATATCTTCATCTGTGCTTTCAATGACATCTAAAAGATTTATTTCATTTCCCTCTTTGTCAGAGCCTATAGGTTCATAAAGATATACTTCGCGTGCCTGTTTTTTACCACTGCGAAGCATCATCAATAATTCGTTGTCTATACAACGAGAGGCATAGGTGGCAAGTCGAATACCCTTATTGGAATCAAAGGTATCGATGGACTTAATTAGCCCAATCGTGCCTATGGAAATTAAGTCGTCGGTTTCTCGATCCGGCGTGTTATACTTCTTAACAATGTGCGCAACTAAACGAAGGTTACGTTCAATTAAAGTATCTCTCGCAACCTTATTTCCTGCTTTACATTGAAGTAACATCTCGTTTTCTTCCTTGGCGCTTAGCGGTTTCGGAAACGACTTCAAGCGGGCACCTCAACGCTTTGGTTTACTACTACTTTATGTCTCGTGGACAGTTTGCGTGCCTTTCCACCTTTAAAATTTATTGAAAAGTAAAAAGTTTTTATCATCGAATAAAGACAAGCACATTCACATAAGATATTATCAATACGATAGGAGAAGTAAGACATTCATGAAGGCTTTTTTTCGAAATTTAAAATTTAAAAAACCCAACCGACTTCAATGGTTAAGAAAAAAAGGAAATATAATTATTTGTTTAGAAATATTGACCATACTAATCCTTTGCATTACTTTTTTATGGAACAAAAAATTAGACAATCAATCGATTGAAGTAGCAGTGAATCCTACGACTGATAAAAAGTATATTAAGTGGGTCGAATTTAATGCTACTTATGATGCTCTAGATAAAGCATATCATTACGATATCGATACTCATAATAAAGAGGTCGAACTTCATTTTGTAGAACTATTATCTTACTTAGGAACAAAGTATGGTGGTGACTTTAAAAAATATAAAGCAAAAGATATGGACCAACTTGCTGGAAAATTATTGTCAGGAAAAGAAACAATCGAGAGTCTTACAAAAGATATGAAATATTACTCTTATTATTATGAAGCTTATGATGCGGTTCTTGGAGGACTTATCGGTGAATATGAGATAGAAGTATATGACCCTAGTAAACAAAATAATGGAACGACATCATCAAAAGCTTCAGTAACAGGTTCACCAACGAGTACACCGTTAAGTACTCTAAAAAGTACACCATCAGGTTCACCAACAAGCACACCATTAAGTTCACCAACAAGTACACCAACAGGTACGCCAATGGAGACACCGTCACCGACAGTTGCACCAACAAAAGTATGGGAAAAACGTTATGGTTTGAAAGGATTTTCTCCAATTGCAAAAAATTATTACTATTATGACTATGATGATTTTGGAGCTTCCAGAAGCTATGGATACAAACGAGTTCATCTTGGGCATGATATGATGGGGCAAGTGGGTTCACCAATTATTGCAGTTGAATCTGGTTACATAGAAGCTTTAGGTTGGAATCAGTATGGTGGATGGAGGATTGGAATACGTAGTTTTGATGGGAAACGTTATTATTACTACGCACATATGCGTAAGAATTTTCCTTATAACAAAGAGTTAAAAGTGGGCAGTATTGTATCTGCTGGTGATGTAATAGGTTATCTTGGAAGAACAGGTTATAGTACGACAGAAAATACAAATAATATAACTACCTCACATCTTCATTTCGGATTACAGTTGATTTTTGATGAATCACAAAAAGAAGGAAATAATGAAATCTGGGTAGATACGTATGCATTAACCAAATTTTTATATCGAAATCGTTCAGAGACCTACAAGGATTTAGAAACAAAAGAATACCACAGAATTTTTTCTATGAAAGATCCATCTGTCGAACAATATAAAAATACTTTAAATAAACATGATTTAAAAGAAAGCGATCCATATGAAAATTCGGAAGAGAAAGATATGCCGAAGGAAAAAGATATAGCAAACGATGGGGTTATTAAGGAATATAATTAATGAATTTGAATACTCCATAGAAAGAAAGGATGTACTAAGATGAAGGTATTAGCAAGATACGGGTCAAATAGATTGAAAAAACTAAATCAAATGTTTCTTGGGCTGCTACTGCCATGTGCACCAGTTATTATGCACTGCAGGGCAGCCTGTAGTTTATCTGTAATGCATAAATCAAAAGAGCAAATAGAGGTATTTAGCTGTTTTGTTCATCTGATTTTATGCAACCGGTTATTAATTCAACCATTAGTGTCAACAGAGGACTTTACTGTATATCTTATTTATCAAGAGGACATGCTTTTAGAGAAAGTAAATGATGAAAGAGCTAGGCTATTGTTGGATTCGTTTGACTATCCTCATGATAGTCTTTCGGATATCGTTTCTAGGTTATCCGTAAGACTAGAAGAGTATTTTTATGAAGATGAAGCATTTCCACATGAGCTTGGAGTATTTCTAGGAT
>DPVV01000323.1 GCA_003526525.1 Lachnoclostridium phytofermentans
TATATGCTATAATCGAAACTAAATTCACTGGAATAAATTGGAAAAACAAAACTTAATTAGTAATGTTCGATGCCATTTTTATTACAAAAAATCTACTTATTGTGATCTATGATGCAAGATGTAGACAATTATAATACAGCAGATAAGTTGATTATAAGTAATAAAAATGTCATCATTCAAAAAAGGATGTGACGTTAGAAATCACGTCTTTTTTTCTTGTTAAGCAATCCTTTTTATAATATTGGATGATTTGGGGAAACAGCCGGAAAAGATTTCTCTTAGAAGTATTGGAGATATTTAACAGATATAAATATTCCTCTGTTTTTAAGTAAAATTGTAAAAGTGTTTCATATGATTTTACCGCGAGCGGGGAGGAAATTTATATAAACGTAGTAAGATAATATAATTAAGGAGGAAAGTAATGAAAAAAAATGCAAAACGGTATTTGGCAGTGCTATTGAGTATCATAATGGTATTCTCAATAAATCCTGTCAAAAGTTATGCAAATGAGGCTGTTAGCACTTTTGTGAAAATAAATAGTGCAGCAGAACTTACTACAGATAAGTATGTAATGGTTGTAAATACCGGCTATGCAGTAGGTGCACTCAATAATGGGTGGCTTGGATCTATTGCTGTTAGCGCTACGGATAACAAGGTGACTAATCCAGAAAGTTCCTTGGTATGGGACATTTCTGTTTCAGGGACAAGTGCTACTTTAACTGATGCAAACGGAAAAAAGGTTAAGCCATCTGGTGGTAACAATAATGGAATAGCTGAGGGAGGCTATGCATGGGCGTTTGAATTTAATAACGGGACCTTTACATTTAAGGGAACCGGAGCCGATACCGTGGTTTTAGCTAGTAATAAAGGCTCTTCTAACATGTTTAGGGCTTATAAAAATGATACGGTAACAAATAATCCAGCAAGTTATCCTTCTAATTTTACTCTGTACAAGTTAGATAGCGGTAATCCGTCAGGACCTGAAAAAACAGCAACACCCCAAGCAAGTATGCCGTCTGGAGCAGTTGTTGTTTCAGGAAGTGCTATTACACTATCCTGTGTAACACCGGGTTCGAGCATCCAGTATCGTGCTACGACTGTTTCACCTTCTGCGATTTGGGTGAATTATACAGATCCTATCATAATTAATAGTGATACAACAATTGAGGCAAAAGCAACTGCACCGGATTATGAAGAAAGTGATATAGCTGTATTTCATTATGTACTTTCTGGGGATCCAGTAGACCCAGAATTATTCGATCCGATTCCTGTAATTCCGGATGGTGCAATATCGATATTAGAGGCCAGTCAATTAAGCAGCGGTCAAGTTACTGTAGTGGGACAGCTTGTTTACCGATACGGCAACTATGACACGGTAAATACTGCGATTTTGGAAGATGTCATTGATGGACAAATTTATGCATTGCAGATATATAATACTCTATCTGAGTTCCAGATTGGTGATGTTTTAAAACTAACAGGAACAATGGGAGCATATGGGGGAGTCCCTCAGTTAATGAGCCCTTCAAAAATAGAAGTCCTCACACTGGCAGCAAATACACAGCTGATTCCTGCACAGAAATACACTTCATTTAATGAATTGATGGCTGATAAGGCTTCCTTGCTAGCGGAATGGGTGTTAATTAAGGGTGTTACACTTGGTACCTATAGCAGCACTGCAAGCACAAAAGTTACGGACAGCTATGGAGGCAGCATGGATATATACCGTGCAGCAACCTATCCAAGCGGAGTAACAGCCGGCGAAAAGGTTGATTTGTATGCATGTGTATCCAAATATAATACGACTGATCAGCTTCGTGTCGGTTCCACCGCTGATTATGTAGTAACAAATGATACGAAAGCTCCAACAATAACAATGCCTACTTTTGAGAATGCGGAGTTTGGAATAGATTATAATATATCAATAACAATTACAGATAATGTAGCAGTATCCGAAGCAGATTTAACCTATACAGTGAATCAGGTATCTACTAAGGTGGCATTGGTACAGAGTACTTCGGATAACACGAAATGGGAAGTAACTATTCCTGGAAGCACATTTACAAAAGACGTTTCCAGCTTTACCATTCTCGTAACTGCCAGAGACAAGGCAGGCAATGAGGCAACAAGCGGTGTAATAACGATTTCTGTAGCTGATGAACCTCAGGTTACGAAAGTTACACCTAACCGTAATGAATATACAGGGGATGAAAAGAGACCACTTATTAGCATAACCGCAACGAATCTTGGAACAGCTCCAACCGCAAAGCTTACACTAAAGACAGGAGAGACGGTTATATTAGAAGCTGCCACCATGAGTTATTCTGGCGGAACCTTTTCCTATAAGCCATCTAAGGATCTGGCTGATGCATCTTATACAGCATCCGTAGTGATTACCCGTGCAGATGGAAAAGCTATAACCTATGAGTGGCCGTTTACCGTAGGTACACCGAATTATAAGTTATACTTTGGACAATTGCATAGTCATACAACTTATTCGGATGGCTCTGGTTCTTTAGATGAAGCACTTAATTATATTAGTAAAATTAGCAAGGGTGATAATATTGACTTTGTTGCATTTACAGATCACTCTAACTATTTTGATAAATCGGGTGCTGCTAACCCAGAAGCTTCACTTTTTAATAAGAGCTTAATGACGGCAGAAAGCCAAAAAATATGGAATGAATATAAAGGTAAAATTGCCAATTTTAATTCAACAAACAAAGGAGTGATTGCTCTCGGTGGTTTTGAAATGACTTGGTCTGGTGGACCGGGACATATGAACACCTGGAACACAGAAGGCATTGTTAGCCGTAATAACGCAACCTTAAACAGCAAAACTAATGATGCTGGAATGAAAGCTTATTATGCTTTATTAAGCAAACCGGAAGGTGTTAATAGCGTCAGCCAGTTTAATCACCCAGGTAAAACCTTTGGTACCTTTAGTGATTTTGCTTACTGGGATCCTGCCATTGATTCCCGCATTACTTTGCTTGAAGTTGGTAATGGAGAAGGTGCAATCGGTAGCGGCGGATATTTCCCTTCCTATAGTTATTACACCATGGCATTGGATAAAGGATGGCATGTAGCTCCTACAAATAATCAGGATAATCATAAGGGTAAATGGGGAAATGCAAACGATGCACGTAATGTTATTATTACCGGCGACTTTACGGAACAGGGTATTTATGATGCATTAAAGGCGCGTAAGATATATGCTACGGAAGATAAGAATTTAGAGATTACCTATACTTTAAATGGTGAATTAATGGGAAGCATCATAAATGAAGTACCTAAGAGTCTTGACTTAAAGGTAATATTAAATGATGCGAATGATGTAATTCAAACAGCAGAGGTAATTGCAAACAGCGGACGTATTATCCATACCTGGGATGTAAATGCTCAGAGTAAGGAACTTAGCGTAACGCTTAAGCCAGACTATAGCTACTATTATATCAGAGTAAGAGAAAAGGATGGAGACATTGCAGTAACGGCACCAGTATGGGTTGGCAGTACAAAACTGCTTGGAATTTCTAATGTAGAAAGTAGCACCAATACACCTGTTACCGGAGAAAAAATGACGGTTAAAACAACCTTGTTTAACAATGAATCTGCAGATGCAACCATTAAATCTTTGACATATAAGTTGGATGGAACTGATATTGCTCATAAAACGAATGCAGGTATAGTTGCAAAAGGAACGACTGTTGTAGATAATTTTGATTTCACACCTGAGAGGGCCAAAATGCAAACCATAACAGTTGAGGCTGTTCTGACAGTTGGTGGTCTTGACTATGCATTTACAAAGGATCTTAGTTTAGATATTAGAGATGCCAATAAACTGGTTTACATAGGAATTGACGGAAGTCACTACAATGAATATGTGGCTGGAAATTACAAAGATAACATGGGTAACTTCAGCTTGCTTGCAGCACAAAGCAATGTAAGGTGCGTTATTCTGAATACAAGTGACGAATTAATAGCGGCAGCTAAAAATGTAAATGGTAAATATAAGATGCTTATATTAACAGCACCAAGTCGCCGTAATGGTACTGCGTTAAGAGAACCATATGCTACATATTCAGATAAAGAAATAGAAGCAATTAAAGGCTTCTCAGAAGCAGGCGGAAGTTTAATACTCTGCGGATGGTCAGATTTATACGAAAATTACAAACAATTCCCAGCACAAGATCATATGGCAGCACAACAGAATAAGTTACTAAAAGCAATTGGAGCGTCTTTACGTATCAGTGATGACGGTGCTTATGATGATGTATTAAATGCAGGCGGAAGTGAAGCAAATAAAGCAAGACTGTACTTATCTACTTACAATTGGAATAATCCATTTACAAAAGGTATTGTATACGATGCGGCGAATCCAAATGATAACAAGTACACACAACTCTTCAGCCAGTATGGTGGCAGTACAATTCATGTGGTAGATAAGAATGAAAAACCTACTTCTACATTACCAGCTAATGTATCGCCTATAGTATACGGACATAGTTCTACCTACTCAAAGGATTGTGATAATGACGGTCTTGGCGGAAGTGCTATTCCAAAATATGAGTATGCCAAAGATGATAATCGTCTGATGGTACTTGCCAGTGAGATTGTTACACGTACTAATGGAACTCAGTCACTGGTAATTGTAGACGGTGCAGCGTTTATGAGTAACTTTGAAATTCAGGCTACAATTTCAGATACCAACGCAGAATTAAATTACTCAAACTATACAATTTTACAGAACATAATCAAGTATGTAAATCCGACACAGCTTGATAAGATAGTGGATATACAAAGAGAGACTGAAGAAGGTGTTAAATTTACGGTAGAAGGTATCGTAACCTCCAATGCTTCCGGATATGATAAGGCTACAGCATTTTTTGACTGTATCTATCTACAAGATGAAACAGCCGGTGTTAATGCATTCCCAGTTGCAGGAGACTTTAAAGTTGGTCAGAAGGTTCGTATTACGGGAACAACTTCTTCTTATCAGGGCGAAAGACAGTTAAATGTTAGCAGTATATCTTTGGTAGATAGTAATATTACAAAAGTAGAGCCGAAAGAAGTAACTGCAAAGGAGATCAATGACAGAACATACCTTGGAAGCTTTGTAAAGATTTCAGGAAAGGTTACAAAGATTGAACTTGCAAACGGAGCTGTACAAACGATTCTTGTTCAGGATAACGAAGGAAATATTGCTCGTATCTTTATTGACGGTTATATTACAACCGACAAGGAAATTAAGGATTTAGCAGTTGGAAGTTTGATTACAGCGGTTGGTCTGTCCTCTTATGATAATACCTTTGATGGTCTTGCAGCGCGTATTCGTATTAGAGACCGTGGGGATATTGTATGTAAGCGTGATGAAACACCAACACCAACGCCAACAGAAACACCAACGCCAACACCAACAGAAGCACCAACGCCAACGCCAACAGAAACACCAACGCCAACACCAACGGAAACACCAACGCCGACACCAACGGAAACACCAACGCCAACAACAACACCAACAGAAACACCAACAGAAACACCAACAGAAA
>DPVV01000324.1:0-634 GCA_003526525.1 Lachnoclostridium phytofermentans
TATCAAAATCACCGGTAAATCTATTTACTAACTTTGCTGGAGCCTCACTAACCACCACCGGATTTCTAACTCCAAACAATTCTATATTTTTTAGAAGTGCCTTTGCTCTTGAATTACTGATATCATTCGATACTAAAACACCCTCTCCTTGAAGCTTTGCAGCTAATTCTGTACTTTTTCCGCCAGGAGCTGCACATACATCTAATACCTTGTCACCTGGTTCTACTGGAAGTAAGCTGGCTGGAGTCATAGCGCTTGGTTCCTGAATATAGTAAAGTCCCCCAAAATAATACGGGTGTCTTGCTGGCTGTTCTTTCTCTTGATAATAATAACCATTTGGAATAAATGGAACACGTTTTATATCGTAAGGACTTATTTTTTCAAATTCTTCATTGTTTAACTTGAGTGTATTGATACGAAGCCCTCCACGGTGCTTTTCCTCATAGCATTTTTCATATGCTTTATACTCTTCTGAAAGCATCTCCTGCATTCTTTTTTTAAACTCTTCCGGTAATCTTATATTCATGTATTGTAACCTTTCTAATCTTATATCTCGTAATATGACGAGCCACCGGCAAAATAAGAAAAAGCACGCTTCGCGCACTTTTCCTTGTTCATGACAAGTGAATTGGCT
>DPVV01000324.1:828-5033 GCA_003526525.1 Lachnoclostridium phytofermentans
TGGCTTGCCAATTCATCTTGTATAAATAAAATGCCAAAGGCTCCTTAAATCTTTTTATCGCAGGCTCTGTGCCCGATAACCTTCGGAGATAATATCAAGCTCCTTATTAAATCGCTCCAATTGTTTTAAGTCTTCACTTTCATAGATGCGAAAAAATTCATCCTGAATCTTTACTACTTCTCTTTTGTTTGCTACCTTGTATAGATTCTGTATGTTAGTCAGAATATCTGCCACAATATTCGCACGGATATTAAAGGAATTTTGAGCATCCATAATCTCGCCACGTACTGAGGACATTTCCTCATCTAACGTTACGATTGCATCCGCTGCTTTATGAAGTCTCTGACGTAGGTTATCTGGCATATTTTGCTTGTATTTATATTGCAGGGAATGTTCTACGGTAGCCCAAAAATTCATCGCTAACGTTCTTATCTGTATCTCTGCATGAATTTCTTTCGGACCATAAAGCGTCTCAACATGGTACGAAATTATCATATGATAACTTCGATACCCGCTCGCTTTATTATTCGTAATATAGTCCTTTTCACTAACAACTGACATATCAGTTCGATTTTTTATTAGTTCTACTACTTTGTAAATATCATCTACGAATTGACAGATAATTCGAATACCAGCGATATCCTCTATATTTTCTTCGATATTTTCTAAATCGATAGACTTTTTCTGAGCTTTCTCAAGAATACTTGAGATGGTCTTAACTCTTCCGGTAACCTGTTCAACTGGAGAGTACATACCTGCTTTTCGATACGCCTCAATAATATGATTAAATTTTACCATAAGCTCATCAACTGCAAGGGCATATGGTTCCAGTATCTCTCTCCATAATTGTATTTCCATAGTGTTCCCCCCTTATACCTTATTACTCAGCGCCAAAGATAAATGTGTGTAGTACCTCAATATTTTTTTGCAAATTCGGTATAATAACACTTTTTTTACTAATATACGCATCTTCATACGCTCCATTGGCTGGGATACGTAGCTGTTCTAACTTCGTTAATCCAATATCTAGGGCTAGCTGTATATATGTTTCAAGCTCTTTTGCATCCAAATCCGTTGTTACCATTGGCAAACAGCTATTCATTAGCATGGCCAGATCCCAATAATTTAGCGATTTATATTTTTGAAAAATAGTATCCAATACCGTACGATGCCTTGAAGTTCTACCAAAATCATTCAGTTCTTTCGTTCCGCTGGCAACATCTCTAATTCGGCAAAAACCAAGAGCTTGGTTTCCATTCATATGATTAAGACCAGCTGTAACGGTTCGATAGTTTGGGTTCGAAATATAATTCGTTGTATTTAACCAATTTGCCTCCGAAGAGGTTAGCGTGATATCAATCCCATTTAACTTATCAATAATCTTTTCAAAGTCATCAAACCCCACAAGGCAATACCCGTCTAATTTTAAATCAAAGTTTAACTCAATCGTATTAAATAACATTGGTATTCCCCCAACTGTATACGCTGCGTTTAACTTATCATCTTGATATCCTGGTATTTGGACATACAAATCCCTCATTAATGAAGTTAATTTAATAGATTTTTCTTTTGAATTTAGTGTTGCTATCATCATCACATCAGTACGACCTCTGGAATTCCCAGAAAAAATTGCCTCTTCTCCAAGAAGCAGAATGTTAACAGCATAGTCTTCATGTCTTACTGTTCCGTTATTTGTACCTAATTGAACATCTTCTTTGTTCTTTTCTATATCATCATCCGTTGGAACATCCGTAATTTCCGGAATAATCTCAACTTTATGTCCACTTCCATCGTCATAATTAACCTTACCTGCAACAAAATTTGCTCCAAGATGAATTAATAAACTTTGACCTGCCTTTGTAAACAATAACAAGCATACAGATAGCAATAGTGCACCAAGCGAAATTAAGATCGGTATTCCAATCTGTTTCAGTCGCCTACGTCTCAAAGATTCTTGTGGTTTCTCTCCCTCTAAAGGTAATTCCATCGCTTCTTCTACTGCTAATCCTGGATCAATTTGTTTTGCTAGTGATCTTGAAATCTCTGATATAATATCTTCCTCTTCGGAACTTAGTTTGTCAGTTTGCTTCACCTCTTCCTGTGCATCCATCAACTCTTGATTGACTATGCTATGTACTGCTTTTTCATAAAGCTCAAAATTATCATATTCTCTCTCATTACTTGTTGCAAATTCAATCGCATTCTCATGAAAATCATGAATATTATCGTATGTGTTATGCTTAGATTCTTCTTTTCCCTTTACGGATGCTTCTATGTCGATCCACTGTATATCCTCGTTATGATTTAGCTCAATCTGTTCCTTCGGTTCATCCTCAAAGAAAGCCTTCTCTAGGTTTCTTTGAAACTCCTCATCATTGGATGGGTCAAATTCCTCCCAGGGTATGTCCGTTTTTCTTTTCATACAAGTCTCCCATTATGGCACCATCGTGCGAATTTGGGCGCCAGCACAAATTCATGTGTGAAGAATTAATTTTTATTATTCACACTACCTCCTATAGATTGGAATATTATCCTTCTCTATTCCAATTTTAAGCTTCTATTAGTATACCATATTCCTGTCTGTTTGTCCTATATTTTTTATATAAGAGGGAAAGTAGATCCAAAATAAAAAACTTCTTTCAAATGAAGTAAACCCCTTTTGTTAGACAAAAAATCTAATAAAAGGGGTTTATTTTAATCTGTACGAATTGCTTATAAAAATTTAGTTTGGTATATCAATAAGAACTTCTGGTGTCGGTGTTACTTCTTCATCTAAGAAGATTGTACGGTACAATTCTTTAATATTAGCTTCAAAGTCTAAAATTAATACGGAACCACGCTCGTTTCTTCCAGCAGTATAATAATCCTCTGCAGGAATTCGATTGTTTTCAATTGTAAATATTTTATTTTCAACAACAGCCTGCAATAAATCAGAAATTTCAGAACCAGTTAAATCAGTTTTAATATAAGGTAATATCTGATCCATAATTGACATTAATTCAAACAAATTTTTTGATTTATATTCCTCAAAAATTGCATTTAATACACGACGTTGACGAAGAGTTCTACCAAAGTCATTATTTGCTCCACCAAGTGTTACTACCTTTCTTACACGAGAATAACCAAGTGCTTGATTTCCGTTTAAGTGGTTCATACCAGGCTTCACATTACGATAAGCTGGATTTGAAATATAGTTGGTTGTATTTAAATATCTTGCTTCTTCTGAACCAAGCTCAATATCAACACCACCTAAAATATTGACGATGTTTTCAAAGTTATTAAAATTAACTGTTGCATAGCCATCAATCTTTATTTTAAAGTTTTGCTGTACCGTATCTACCAACAAGTCCATTCCACCAATGCTATAAGCAGCATTTAGCTTATTTGGACTATTTCCAGGTATCTCTACGTAACAATCTCTCATGATAGAAGTTAACTTTATTGTATTATCTTTTTTATTGACAGATACTAACATCATGGAGTCTGTACGTCCACCTCCACCTATTTCTTCAATACCTGCAATTAAAAAGTTTGCAACATATTTTTCTTTTCTTAAATTAGGATCTGTATTTACAAAATCCTCATTCTCGTTATCCCCAAAAATATTACTTGGTTTTTTATTCTCAGCTTCTACATTATCTATACGACCTGACACATAACCACCTACTGCATTATAGATTAGTTTACGCCCTCCTGGTGTTCCAAAGATAAGAGCTACCGCAAGCAATAATGTACCTAAGATAGAATATGTTATAATCAGTGCTTTTTTCTTTTTGTTCTTTTTCTTCTTTTTATTATTACCCATTTCTTCTGTCGTCCCCTCTGCCTCTTGAATCAGTTCCTCGTTTACCTGTTTCTTTAACGATTCACTTATTTCACTAAAAAAATCATCTTGCGACTCCAATTCATCGGGTATCTCAAATCGATCCGGAAAATAATCATCTACCGCATCATTACTACTATGTTGACCTCTTGTTCTAGCATCTTCGTCTTTCATTTTATTCCCCTGTTCCCTTTCAATCAACGAATGTTTCTTAATAAAGCTATATTATGTCAAATTTTAGTCTTTTTTTGCTCTTTCCATTCTTTCAAAAGAAAAAATGATAGCTAACCCATAATACGACATTTATTATAAAATGTAAAGTTAAGATTTTATGGCAAATATTAATTAACTCTGAACTATTGCTATGTAAACTATTCCCTAT
>DPVV01000075.1 GCA_003526525.1 Lachnoclostridium phytofermentans
GGATAATCATTTTTTATCTCAACTTGGGTTAGCATAAGTTTTTATACTTATGTTTCCTGTTACCTATATTATAGCTGTTTTTAAACGAAAAGTAAAGACTACCGATACGAAAATGAGTTGAATCAGCTAAGCCGTAATTTTCTGATATCGTTCACTGTCAATTATCTCAAGAATTAGCTCATTCCTTAACCTCCATTTGTTTCACAATAGAGAGATAACGAATCAGTCAATTCTTCGACAACTTGGAATTTGAGTAAAATAATACCTAGTAAAACATGGAGATAAATTTTTCGCCATATGGCACAGAATTCTTCCTGTAATCGCGAATTAATTTTTCTTTATCATATTCTAGTTGTTTATATGTAACATTAACAAGTCCGTCATCTAATTCTATAATAGCAAATCTAGCTATACCATCTTTACCACAGCCAATAGAACCTGGATTTAGTATGGGCTTACAATTCCAATGAACAGCATATAAAGGAAGATGTGTATGTCCAATCAAAACATAGTTTACATCTACATCATAAACCAATGCTATCCTCTCCATATATAAATCTCCTCGTCCTCTATGACATATATACTATAACAACTTCCTATCTGTAAATCTATCAGATAATTGCATCATGTTTCTTCACCATTCAAAATTTTCTAATCACTACAAATTCAAATCTTCCAACGTCCACAAATTGAACTTACCATCTTACTCATCTTTAGAGTTATAGCCTGCTAAAACCAATATAATTCCTATAACAGCGATAAAATCCGTCCAAAGCCCAGCTTCGATAAACAGATGAAAAATAATTACAGCCAAAATAATGGCTATTCCTAATAACATATTTTTTATGGCTTTCATTATATAGTACCTCCTAAATTCGAATTTATAATAATGTTACTTCTGGTTTTTTTCAAATTCTCTTAAGCGTTCGGCCAAAGAAGAATCCTTGGACGCGTAGTGGGCTGTTTGATTATAATACCTTAATTGCTTAATTACTCTCTTAATGAAATGAAAATAATATCTTCTGATATTCTGCATCATACATATTATCCCTTGTAATTAAAGTTGTTGAAGTATCTATCGTACCTTTTTCGATATTTTGCCCACGAATTAATTCAGCCACTTTCTCAACTCCTAGATATCCCATAGCATAAGGATTTTGTACAATCAAAGCATCTACTTCCCCTGTTTCCAACATCCCCACGGATACCACATTAGAATCAAATGCTACTACCGTTGTTTCATCCGCGAGGTTTAAATCACGAATTGCCCAACCAACCCCCAAACTAGTCCATTCATTAAAGGTAGCTATCACATTAATCTCCGGATGTTCTTCTAAGAGTTGTTTTGTCCCTTTTCTAGCATCTTCTGTAGTAGATACTACATTAATCGTAACAATATCTTTCACTCTGCTATCCTTACTTACTGTATCTCGAAAGCCATCTTCTCTTTGCTGTCCATTAGCAGAATTGATATCATAGTTGACAATTCCTATATGGATTTTCTCCTCATTACTTGCAAGGGCTGCCTCTCCTGCCATACAACCAGCTGCGTAATTATCGGTTCCAATACGGCAGCTTACTTGATTGCTGTTTACGTCACTATCAATGATGATTACCTTCAAACCTTTTTTAGAAGCATCTTCAATCGCTTTGGCATTTGCGTTATAATCCACTGCAGAGAATATAATGGCTTCTGCCCCATCCTCAATTGCTTGATAGATTAAATTATTCTGATATTCATAATCTTCTTCTAATTCAGGACCATCGTAGCTAATGGATAAATTATATTCCGTGGCTGCAGCACTTGCTCCCGCAAATACAGACTGCCAAAAAGCACTTTTTGTAGATTTCGTAATCATCGCGACGTAATGCTTCTTATTATCTTTATTACTACAGCCTACAAGGGTTAGTAACATGACACCCATTAGAATCCATACAACTATTTTTTTAAATGTACTCATAATTTTCCCTCTCTATCTTAGGCATACGTATTTTGACGCAAGTTCCTTCATCTAATTCGCTTTCTATCAAAATTCCATACTTTTCTCCAAAATAGATTTTAATTCTATCATTTACATTCTTAATTCCTATGCCTGTTTTATCCCCAGGCTCTTTATATAATATACTGTGGATCTGTTCAGGCGTCATACCAACTCCATTATCAATTACTTCCATTATGATATCTTCTTCCTCATCATAGATATGTATGCCGATATGACCATCATCCACCATTCTATTAAGCCCATGATAGATTGCATTCTCTATAATTGGCTGAAGGGTAATTTTATTACAATAATACGGGAGACATTCCTCCTCCACGATAAATTCGTAAACAAATTGATTTTTGTAACGAAAGTTTTCAATCTTTAAATAACTCTTAGCATGTTCGACTTCTTTTTCTATGGTAATTAATTCATGGCCTTTACTGATACTAATACGAAACAACTTAGCCAGTGCATTGACCATTTCCACAGCATCTTGGCTTCGTTCTTCTTCACATAACCAGCCTATGGCATCTAATGTATTATAAAGAAAATGCGGATTAATTTGTGCCTGTAATGCTTTTAACTCTGTTTTTCTAAGCGTTATTTCTTCCTGACGTACCTTAGTCATTAATTCCTGAATTCGCACAACCATATGATCAAACGATTGCGATAGAGCTTGAATTTCTGTCGTACCTCCCACCGATTGAAAGGAGTACCCAGCTGCATCCTGCTCAAAATCTTCCATTGCTTTCATCAATTTTTGAATCGGTTTCGATATTACTTTTGACATCACATAACTGCTAATCATAGCAACAATCATAATTAAAAATAGCATAATAATCAGTGTTTTAACTACACTGATTACTTCACTGGCAATCAATTCATTGATATAGCTTACACCAACAATTCGCCAATCACTATTATTTAGTGACTTAATGGTATAGATCACATTAGAATCCTGATAAGAGCCATCCAATTGATCTGCAATATCCTCTGTTTTCTCTTCCTTTAACCCAGAGAAGATAAGTTGTTGCTGCGGATGGTAAATTATTTCACCCTTCGTACCTATAATAAAACAATAACCATGTTGTCCAATTCCGACATCATCCACATAATTTGCAATCTTTGAGAAACTAATGTCAAATACTACTCTGCTCTTACTACCGTCTTCATTTTCAATTTCCTCTAAAATCGTTACTACCCAAGGGTAATAATTTTCCAAAAGGCTTTCTACATGTGGTTCTGATATGTAAATCTCCCCGGTCTTATAATTTTCCTTCTCCACATACGATAGATTTTTTAAATATTCTTTTTTTAATTGATACTCACCAGTATAACTGCTTATCATGTTTTGATTTTCATCATATACATAGACTGCAACCAAGTCAGTACGCACTTTCATTAATGTGTTGAGTGTATCTTCCCGCTCATCCTCGCTTAGATTATAGCTATCTTTAATGATATCCATAATACCCTTCATATCATCTGAATAATTACCTACGGTATTGGATACTTGTACAACAGCTTGCTCACTACTGGTAATTGCATTTTGTTCCATACTGGATAAATAAATTTTAAAGAATAATAGGAGTGCACAAATTAATATAAAAGCGACAAAACTTACCACCAAACTTACGATAATAGCGGATAACGATATTTTCTTTTTTCTCACGTATCTCCCCCCCCAAAGCTAAACTATTTCCCCGGCCTCTGCGTTTTGTTGACGAAGTACATTGGGTGATAAACCATAGAATTTTTTAAAACAATAACTAAAATAATGCTGGTCATTGTACCCGCACTTTTCCGTTATTTCTCGAATTTTCATTGGAGTGTACAATAGTAGCTCCTTGGCAGTTTCTAATCGCTTTTTGGTAAGTAAATCTACAAAACTCTGTCCTGTCTGCTTTTTCATTAATGCACTCAAGTAATTTGGACTCACATTGATCTGATTACTGACACTAACCAAAGACATCTCAGGATTCGCATATTCTTTTTCGATAATATATAAAACCTGGTCACATAATATTTCACTGCTCTTTTTTCTTCCCGAACTTACAAGTTCTCTTGCCTTTTGGCATAACTCCATGAATCTCTCTTTCGTTTCTTGAAAGGTACCTTCAAAGAAATTCATCTGGTCTACTATAGTATCATCCCAAGCTTCTTTTCTATCATCACTGTCCGTAACAGCGTATACTGTTTTACAAACTGAAGCAAACACCTGAATTAAGACTAACTTCATCTTAATTTGATAATTTTTTATGTTAAGAAAACTATAGAACATACTATCTAAATAACCCTCTAACTCTTTTTTGCTTCCC
>DPVV01000451.1:0-13516 GCA_003526525.1 Lachnoclostridium phytofermentans
AACTGAGTACCGTACTCACTAACTTTTTTACCCGCTCTCGCAAAGTTTCTATTAGACTTCTTGTCAATTCCCAAAAATGTTGGTTCAAGACCAAGAGCTCTACATCTCTTTAAAACAGGACTCATATCTCTTGCCATCTTAATTTACCTCCTATTAGACTCTTCTGCGTTTTGGTGGTCTACAGCCGTTATGAGGAACTGGAGTAACATCTTTAATACTTGTTACTTCGATACCACAAGCCTGAAGTGCACGAATTGCTGCTTCTCTACCTGAACCAGGACCCTTAACCATAACTTCTACAGTTCTTAAACCATGAACTAAAGCTGCCTTAGCTGCAGTTTCAGCTGCCATCTGCGCTGCATATGGAGTTGACTTTCTAGAACCTCTAAATCCTAATCCACCTGCACTTGCCCATGAAAGAGCGTTACCTTCAGCGTCTGTTAAGGTAACAATTGTATTATTAAAAGATGACTGAATATGTGCCTGTCCACGATCGACGTTCTTTTTAACACGCTTCTTTGTCACTTTTTTAGCTGCTATCTTCTTAGCCATTTCAAACCCTCCTATTGGATTTTTTACATCGTAATAAATGGCTCATGTTATACTACATGAGACTATTTCTTCTTATTAGCAACAGTACGCTTAGGACCTTTTCTAGTTCTAGCGTTTGTTTTAGTCTTCTGTCCACGAACTGGAAGACCTTTTCTGTGACGGATTCCTCTATAGCATCCGATTTCCTGTAATCTCTTGATGTTAAGAGCGATTTCTCTTCTTAAGTCACCTTCTACTAACATTGTCTCATCGATGACATCACGAATCTTTGCCACTTCTTCGTCAGTTAAATCTCTAACACGAGTGTCTGGGTTAACTCCAGCTTTAGCAAGGATACGGTTGGAGCTTACTCTACCGATACCATATACATAAGTAAGTCCGATTTCTACACGTTTCTCTCTTGGTAAGTCTACACCACTAATACGAGCCATGTGACCATTGCACCTCCGTTAATTGTATTGAGCAAGACATCTTGGTATCATGTCCCTAAGGACAAGTGAAATGTATACCTTATGTTCCAGCTCTTATCATATAAGTTACCTTCAACAACCGAAATTCCACTTAGGAACTGGTTGTCGGTAAAAGTTTAGATAAACTCTTACCTAGGATAAGACAACGTCCTACCCCTCTTAAATAAGCGTAATGAACAACACACCCTGGTGTGTCAACGCGAGAATGTTCTTAGGGTAGTAATTCCCATAAAAAAAGACACCTCTAGCGGATGTCATTACGTCAGCCGCTTTAAATTGTGACAATACATTGCGAATGTACTGAAAGAGTAGATGATAATGACACCTAACTCTAAAATCAAAGATTCACTTTGACCCACAATATCACAATAATACCTGTCGGTTCACTCTCTATAAGAAGAGCAGTGCCGCAATATTTGACTTAGGGCCTAAATTTTTTTCAGACTCCTAGTACAGGTGATTGTAACACAGAAAGCAAGAACTATTTCTATATAAGTACAAAATGCACTCTATGGAAACAATTAATCGCACAGATTAATTGAATTAGCCTTGTCTTTGTTTGTGTTTTGGGTTCTCACAGATAACTCTGATTGCGCCCTTTCTTTTAATGATTTTACATTTTTCGCAAATTGGTTTAACTGAAGATCTAACCTTCATTGACAATTCACTCCTTTCAAAAAAGTCCGTCTTATATTATATCATGTGTAAACTATAATAGCAAGTAGTATTTTTTCTATAAATTTCGAGAAAATTTTTCTTAATTTTCTTGCTTGTATTACTGTGGGCTTGCCCACAAAATTGACAGAAGTTATGGTTGAATTGTACTAACTTCAACCTTCTTTCGCTACTTATTTATCTCTCCAGATAATTCTACCCTTCGTTAAATCGTATGGGGACAACTCTAAAGTTACCTTATCACCAGGCACAATTTTAATGAAGTTCATTCTAAGCTTTCCACTGATATGGGCCAACACTCTGTGTCCGTTCTCAAGTTCTACTGAAAACATTGCGTTTGGTAGTTTCTCAATTACGGTTCCTTCAATTTCTACAACATCGGTCTTTGACATCCTAACCTCCATTCTGGCTATTTAGCGCCAAATTATAACGATGGTATATTTGCTAGTTAGCAAAAATTACTACCATCTCAGTGACAATATTTCCGGTTCTCCGGTTGTTATTACGATTGTATTTTCATAGTGCGCGGACAGACTTCCGTCCTGAGTCGCTATCGTCCAATCATCTTCTAAGCACCACACTTCATGGCTTCCTGCATTCACCATTGGTTCAATAGCAAGAGTCATACCAGGCTCCAACCGAATACCCCTTCTCTTTTGTCTGAAGTTTGGTATCTGTGGATCCTCATGCATCTGTGTTCCTATTCCATGCCCCACTAGGTCTTTAACACAGGTAAATCCATGAGCGATTACATAGTCCTCAATAGCAGCAGAGATATCATGTAGATGATTACCTTCTTTTGCATATTTCATACCTTCAAAAAAGCTTTGCTTTGTAACATTAATCAGCAGTTCGGCCTCTTTCGACACATTTCCAACCGCTATGGTTCTCGCTGCGTCAGAATGATAGCCCTGATAGATAACTCCAGCATCTAGACTAACGATATCGCCTTCTTTTATAATGCGACTTTTCTTTGGAATTCCATGAACTACTTCATCATTTAATGATACACATACCGAAGCTGGATATCCATTATAATTTAGAAAGGATGGAATACATCCAAAGGAACGTATTTTTTCTGTTGCTAGTTTATCAATATCGAGAGTAGAGATGCCAGGCTTTATCATTTGTTCCAGTGCATCGTGCACTTCGGCTAGAATTTTCCCAGCTTCTCTCATTAACTCTATTTCTTTTGCAGATTTAATTGTTACTGACATTCGTAATCTCCATTCTGTCACAAGCCTGCGAATTTGGGCGAAAGCTCAAATTCGTGATTCTGCTTCTTTTTCGTAACTCGCTATTTACTGTGCTACTTTCCCAAGAATGCCGATAATATCTTCGAATACTTCTAATGCGTCCTTCGTACCATCCACTTCCTCTAATAGCCCGAGTCCATGATAATAATTTATTAACGGTTGTGTCTGATTATGATATACGTTAAGACGTTTTGCTACCGTTTCTGGCTTATCGTCATCACGTATGATCAGCTCTCCTCCACAAGCATCACAGATGCCTTCCTTTTTGGTAGGAGTAAATACCACATGATAGGTTCCGCCGCATGATACACATGCTCTTCTTCCAGACATACGAGAAACAATTAATTCATCCGGAACTTCGATATTAATAGCATAATCAATTTGTTCTCCTACCTCTACCAGCGCTTTATTTAAAGCATCTGCCTGAGGAATTGTTCTTGGAAAACCATCCAATACATATCCATTCTTACAGTCATCCTGTGCAAAACGATCCATAACCATATCTAAAGTAATTTCATCTGGAACTAGTAACCCCTGGTCCATATACTCTTTCGCTTTTGCCCCGAGCTCCGTATTATTCTTAATATTTGCTCGAAAGATATCTCCTGTTGAAATATGTGGAATTTTGTACTTTTCTGCTATTTTTTTCGCTTGTGTTCCTTTCCCCGCTCCTGGAGCACCTAACATAATAATTTTCATGGTATTCATTATCCTCCTATTATTTAACAATAAAAAGCACGCTTGGCGAACTTTTTCCTTGTCATGAATAAACCAACGATAGGAGCTGAAGCAAAAGTGTCTTTTACTACAGCTCCTATGTTAGTAATACAATAGGTAACGACTTACCGTACATCCCTATTGCAATGCTTTACATTAGTCATTTAAGAAACCTTTATAATGACGAACGAGCATTTGTGATTCAACTTGCTTCATTGTCTCAAGTACTACACTGACTACGATGATTAATGATGTACCGCTAAAGGATACATGTGCATCAAACATACCAGAGAAGAAAATCGGGATAATCGCAACAATCATAAGACCAATTGCACCGATAAAGATAATGTAATTCAAAACCTTTGTTAAGTACTCAGTCGTTGGCTTACCTGGACGAATACCAGGAATGAAGCCACCCTGTTTCTTCATATTGTTTGCTACTTCCATTGGATTGAAAGTAATTGATGTATAGAAATAAGCAAAGAATACAATCAATGCCATATAAATAAGTACACCAACAGTATATTTAAATTCACCGTTTTTAATGCTAAACCAGTTTTGAGAGTTCAGCATGTATAATACCTTTGGCCAGAAGTAAGCTCTAGCTGGCTGAACACCAAAGAATGAAGCAATGATAATAGGGAACTGCATGATAGATACCGCAAAGATTACTGGGATAACACCAGCAGTGTTTACTTTTAACGGAATATGGGAGGATTGTCCACCCACCATTTTTCTACCCTGCACCTTCTTAGCATACTGTACAGCGATTTTTCTCTGTGCAGCATTAAGTAAGATAATTAATACAACAGATACTAGAATTACTGCTACGATGATGATACCGGCAGTTACACCCTTAACAACACTTTCTCCAATGATGAACTTCTGGATTAATCCATAGATATCAGTTGGCATATTAGCAACAATGTTAATTAACAGGATGACAGAGATACCATTACCTACACCCTTTTCAGTTATTCTTTCACCTAACCACATAAGAATTGCGGAACCAGCAGTGAAAGATGCAGTAATGACTACTATGTTAGTGAAGGTTAAACCACCCTCTAATGCACCTGAACCACTAAAGCCTATAACCATAGCTACAGATTCAATAATAGCTAGTCCGATAGTAACATATCTAGAAATCTCTGCGATTTTCTTTCTTCCAGATTCTCCATCCTTTTGCATCTCTTCAAGCTTAGGAATTGCAATTGTTAATAATTGCATGATAATCGAGGAAGTAATGTATGGTCCGATACCAAGAGCAAATAATGACATTCTAGTAAAGGAACCACCAGTAAAGGAATCTAGGAAACTAAGTCCACTACCGAAGTTGTTCTGTAACCAATTGGCGATTACCGCCTGGTTCACTCCCGGAACCGGGAGCTGTGAACCAAGACGTACGATAATCAAAACCATAAACGTAAATAAAAGCTTGTTTCTAATATCTTTAATCTTAAAGGCATTTCTGACCGTTTTAAGCATACTAGATCACCTCAGCATTTCCACCAAGAGCCTTAATCTTTTCGATCGCGCTTTCAGAGAAAGCTGAAACCTTAACATTAAGCTTCTTAGTTAATTCTCCGTTTCCAAGAATCTTTACTCCGTCTTTCGGATTGCTAATGATGCCAATTTCTCTAAGGCTTTCTACTGTTACGTCTGCACCATCTTCAAATCTATTTAACATGCTTACGTTAACTGAAATAATTTCTTTTGTATTTCTGTTCTTAAAACCTCTCTTAGGAAGTCTACGGTATAAAGGCATCTGACCACCTTCGAAACCAACTCTAGGAGCTCCTGAACGAGCTTTTTGGCCTTTATGACCTTTACCTGCAGTCTTACCATTTCCCGAACCGTGTCCACGTCCACGTCTGAAGTTTCCACTCTGTTTAGAACCGTCTGCTGGTCTTAAATCTGTTAAATTCATCGTGTGCACCTCCTTACTTATATTATTAAATCTCTTCTACCTTTACTAAATGCTTAACCTGCTTAAGCATACCTCTGGTAGCTGCATTGTCTGGAACTTCATTAGTACTATGAAGTTTTCCAAGACCAAGAGCGCTAACAGTTAACTTATGCTTAGGGATAGCACCGATAGTAGATTTTGTTAAAGTAATCTTTAATTTATTAGCCACTTTTAACACCTCCGCCTTTCTAACCCAACTGATCCACAGAAATACCGCGAAGTGCAGCTACTTCCTCAGGAGTCTTTAATTGGCGTAATCCTTCAATTGTTGCAAGAACTACGTTCTGCTTATTGTTGGAACCAAGTGATTTTGTACGAATGTTCTTGAATCCTGCAAGCTCTAATACGTTACGAGCAGGACCACCAGCGATAACACCAGTACCTGCAGGGCTACGTTTTAATAATACAGTAGCACTACCGAACTTACCGATGAAATCATGAGGTACACTACCATTCTCATCGATTGGTAATGAAATCATTTTCTTAATTGCATCTTCTTTTCCTTTACGAATAGCTTCAGGAATTTCAGTTGCCTTACCTAAGCCTGCACCGATATGACCGTTCTTGTCACCAACAACGACCAAAGCTGTAAAACGGAAGTTACGTCCACCTTTAACAACCTTTGTTACACGCTTAATAGTTACTACTTTATCTTCTAACTCTAATTGAGTAGCATCAACGATTGTACGTTTCATGTGTTCTCCTCCTTACTTAGAAATTAAGACCAGCTTCTCTAGCTGCTTCTGCTAATGCCTGAACTTTACCCTGATATATGAATCCGCCTCTATCAAAAACAACAGTTGTGATACCTTTTTCAAGAGCTTTCTTAGCGATTACAGTACCGAGCATTGCTGCTGCAGCAACATCGTTTGTCTTCTCAAGTTCTGCTTTTACACCTTTTTCAAGTGTGGAAGCTGCAACTAAGGTATTTCCTACTGTATCGTCAATGATCTGAGCGTACATATGGTTATTACTTCTAAACACAGCTAAACGTGGTCTTGAAGGAGTACCGGAGAAACGATTACGCATTCTATTGTGTTTTTTAATACGAACTTCTGATTTATTAACTTTGCTAACCATTATTATCTCTCCTCCCTTTACTTCTTACCAGTCTTACCAACTTTACGTCTGATCACTTCATCAGCATACTTGATTCCCTTGCCCTTATATGGTTCAGGTCTTCTCTTGTCTCTGATTTCAGCAGCATATTGGCCAACTTTTTCTTTATCGATACCTTTAACGGTGATTTTGTTCTGACCTTCAAGAACAGTTTCAACGCCTTCTGGATCTTTCATAACTACTGGATGAGAATATCCAAGAGTTAATGTAAGCTCCTTACCGTTCTTTGCAGCTCTGTAACCAACACCGTTGATTTCGAGAACTTTCTGATAACCAGCTGTTACACCAGTTACCATATTAGCGATTAATGTTCTTGTAAGACCATGTAAAGATTTCATTCTCTTTAACTCGTTTGGTCTTGTAACAACAACTGTTTCGCCTTCTACTTTAATATCCATCTCTGCTGGTAACACTCTAACAAGTGTTCCCATAGGACCTTTTACAGTCACTTTATTATTTTCTGCAATTTCAACAGTAACGCCTGCTGGAACCGCGATTGGCATTCTTCCTATACGTGACATGCCCGTACCTCCTTAAATTTTAGTGAAATGTGAACCTTATTGATTCACAATTCAGACTCGTTTGACAGTCTAATCACTGTCCCCATAGAAAAGAGTATCTAATGGGATCAGGAAACCCGAAAAGACTTCTTTTCCGTGAAAGAAAATTCTAAACTTACAAACAGGTTATTTATTCTTTTGCTCATAGATTTCTCTACGAACGTTATAACGAATTGTCTCGTTATTTCCATTTTACTACATTCAGATATAAATTACCAGATGAATGCTAAAACTTCTCCGCCCACGTTAGTATTTCTTGCCTCTTTATCAGTAAGAACACCTTTGTTTGTGGAGATAATTGCTACACCTAAACCACCAAGTACTCTTGGAAGTTCTGTGCTGTTAGCATAAACACGAAGACCTGGCTTGGAAATTCTCTTAAGACCAGTAATAACCTTCTCATTCTTGTCTTTACCGTACTTTAATGTGATGTGGATTGTCTTGAAGCTACCAACTTCTTCAATCTCAAAGCTCTTGATGTAACCTTCCTTTAAGAGGATTTCAGCAATAGCAATTTTCATCTTAGAAGCAGGTACATCTACTGTATCATGTTTCGCAGTATTTGCATTACGAATTCTTGTAAGCATATCTGCAATTGGATCGCTCATTGTCATTTAAATTTGCCTCCTTTCTTAAACTACCAGCTTGCTTTTTTAACACCTGGTATTTGTCCCTTGTATGCTAACTCACGGAAGCAAATTCTGCAGATTCCGTATTTTCTTAAGTAAGCATGAGGACGGCCACAGATTCTACAACGATTGTATTCTCTCGATGAGAATTTCTGTGTCTTCTGCTGCTTTATTTTCATTGACGTTTTAGCCATGGAATTCCCTCCTTAACTATTTGCTAAATGGCATACCGAATAATGTCAGTAATTCACGAGCTTCTTCATCGGTCTTGGCAGTTGTTACGAAAATAACATCCATACCACGAACCTTATCTACCTTATCATATTCGATTTCAGGGAAGATTAATTGCTCTTTTACACCGAGTGCATAATTACCTCTACCATCGAATGCATTTGGATTAACTCCTCTAAAGTCACGAACTCGAGGGAGTGCTAAGTTAATTAAACGATCAGCGAATTCATACATCTTTTCGCCTCTTAAAGTAACTTTACATCCAATAGCCACGCCTTCTCTGAGCTTAAAGTTAGCAACTGACTTTCTTGCTTTTGTTATAACTGCCTTCTGACCAGCGATAATCTCCATATCTTTGATAGCTGTTTCAAGAGCTTTCGCATTGTCTTTCGCTTCACCAACACCCATGTTGATAACGATTTTATTAAGCTTTGGAATCTGCATTTCGTTCTTGTAACCGAACTTCTTCTGCATACCAGCCATAATTTCATTCTTGTAAATTTCTTTTAAACGAGTCAACTGAAATGACCTCCTCTCTTAGAATTAGTCAATAATATCTCCTGTTGCCTTAGCAACACGTACCTTCTTCTGGCCATTCTTACCTTCAACGGTAGTAAAGCCGATTCTGGTTGTTTTACCTTTATGCACGTACATTACGTTAGATGCATCGATAGGTGCTTCCTGATGGATGATTCCACCCTTTGGATTAGCCTGAGATGCCTTGCTGTGCTTGGTAATTGTATTTACACCTTCTACTAAAACTTTGCCATTGGAAGCGGAAATTACTTTTCCTTCTTTTCCCTTGTCTTTACCAGCGATAACCTTAACGCTATCGCCCTTTTTAATCTTTGTAGTTGCCATGCGTCGACACCTCCCTATAATACTTCTGGTGCTAATGAAACGATTTTCATGAATTGCTTTTCTCTCAATTCTCTAGCTACTGGTCCAAAGATACGAGTTCCCTTAGGGTTCTTGTCGTCTTTGATGATTACGGCAGCGTTCTCGTCGAATCTGATATAGGAACCATCCTTACGGCGTGCTCCCTTTACAGTACGAACAACAACAGCCTTAACAACATCACCTTTCTTAACAACTCCGCCTGGTGTTGCATCTTTAACGGAAGCAACGATGATGTCACCGATATTCGCATATCTTCTGGTTGAACCGCCCATAACGCGGATACATAATAATTCTTTTGCACCGCTATTGTCGGCAACCTTAAGTCTGGATTCTGATTGTATCATGTCCGATACTCCTTTCTCAATTTAAGAGTAACAATTTTACAAGCCGATCTTGTAAACGAATTATTTTGCCTTCTCAATAATTTCAACAAGTCTCCATCTCTTATCTTTAGATAATGGTCTTGTCTCCATAACTTTTACTCTATCACCAATCTGGCATTCGTTGTTCTCATCATGAGCTTTTAACTTAGTAGTTCTCTTTACAATTTTACCATAAAGAGGATGCTTTACGTTATCTACTACTGCAACAACGATTGTCTTATCCATCTTATCACTTACTACCTTACCGGTACGTGTTTTTCTGAGATTTCTTTCTACCACAGCAATACTCCTTTCTATAACCCTCACCTATTATCTAGCTAAGGTTTATTCGTCACTGTCTATAATTAGTTAGCAGCCTTTGCTTTCTGTGAGATCACAGTCTGAATTCTTGCGATGTTCTTTCTAACATCTTTAATTCTGCTTGTGTTATCTAACTGATTTGTTGCGTTCTGGAATCTTAAGTTGAAAAGTTCCTTCTTAGCAGCTACTAATGTCTCATTCAACTCTGTAGTTGATTTAACTTGTAATTCTTCTACATACTTATTAGTTTTCACTGCCCGCACCTCCTTCTAAATCTGCGCGAGAAACGATCTTGCACTTAACCGGTAATTTGTGAGTAGCAAGACGAAGAGCTTCTCTAGCAGTTTCTTCTGCCACGCCAGAAATTTCGAACATTACACGACCTGGCTTAACTACAGCTACCCAATATTCTAAAGAACCTTTACCGGAACCCATACGAGTTTCTGCTGGTTTTGTTGTTACAGGTTTATCAGGGAAAATCTTAATCCAAACTTTACCACCACGTTTGATGTAACGTGTCATCGCGATACGGGCAGCTTCAATCTGGTTTGACTTAATCCATGCTGGTTCCATTGCTACGATACCGAACTCACCGTGGGAGATAGTGTTACCTCTCATAGCCTTTCCTGTCATACTGCCACGGAATTGCTTACGGCGCTTTACTCTCTTTGGCATTAACATTATTTATCTCTCCCTTCCTTTTTGTTTCCTTTTGTTGGAAGAACTTCACCGTGGTAGATCCAAGCTTTAACGCCTAATTTACCAAAAGTTGTATCTGCTTCTGCGAAACCGTAATCGATGTCTGCACGAAGTGTCTGTAGTGGAATAGTACCATCACTATAGAACTCAGTACGAGCCATATCTGCTCCGCCGAGACGACCGGAAACTGATGTCTTAATACCCTTTGCACCAGACTTCATAGTTCTGGACATAGTGGATTTCATTGCTCTTCTGAAAGAAATACGGTTCTCAAGCTGAGCTGCAATGCTTTCTGCTACTAACTGTGCACATACATCTGGCTTCTTGATTTCCTTGATTTCAAGGTTTAATTTCTTTGTTGTGTACTGAGCAATTTCAACCTTTAATTTCTCGATCTCAGCTCCAGCTTTACCAATTACTACACCTGGCTTAGCTGTGTGGATAATAATTTTTAATTTATCGGAAGCGCGCTCAATTTCGATCTTAGCAACGCCTGCACTGTATAACTTCTTTTTTAAGTAGGTTCTGATATTATAGTCTTCTACTAAGTTATCTGCAAAATCTGCTTCCGCATACCATCTTGAGTCCCAGTCATTGATAACTCCGACTCTTAAGCCATGAGGATTAACTTTTTGTCCCATGATTGCCCTCCTTATCTTTCATTAAGCACGATTGTGATATGACTTAATCTCTTTAAGATTCTGTAAGCTCTACCCTGTGCTCTTGGTTTGATTCTCTTCATTGTAGGTGCGGAACCTGCGTAACACTCCTCAATGTAAAGTTTGGATACGTCCATACCATTGTTGTTCTCAGCGTTTGCGATCGCTGATTTTAATAATTTCTCTATTAAAGTTGAAGCATATCTTGGGTTGTATGCTAAAATACCAAGTGCTGTCTGTACATCCTTGCCTCTGACTGCATCAAGAACGAAACATGCCTTCTGAACGGAAACTCTAGCGTAAGATAACTTTGCGCTTGGTCTTGTGTCCTTATTCGCATTTCTTTCTCTCTTAATTTGGGATCTATGTCCTCTTGCCATGGATGATACCTCCTTTCAAAATTTAACGGCTCTCCGTTACTTCTCTTCCTGCAGAAGTATCGTTATAACACTCTGCTACTTCTTTTTTAAAGTGATTCACAAAAAGTTAAGGGGAAAAATACTTCTTAGCCCTACACTCTTCGATCTTCACCAATCTATTTTTTAAAGTTCGTACGAGTATCGCCACTGCGAACTTCTTTCAAGAAAGTAATTTTAAAAATTACTTTCTTGACTTCTTCTCGTCCTTACCATGTCCACGGAAAGTTCTTGTTGCAACAAACTCACCAAGTTTGTGACCTACCATATCCTCAGTAACATATACTGGAACATGTCTTCTTCCATCATGAACAGCGATTGTATGAGAAACCATCTGTGGGAATATTGTAGAACGACGTGACCAAGTTTTGATAACAGTTTTGTTACCAGCTTTATTCATGTCATCTACCTTCTTAAGTAAATGGTCATCTGCAAATGGTCCCTTCTTTAATGAACGTGCCATATAGGTTCAACCTCCTTTTTACTTCGATAATGCCTTACCGTCTCTTCTTCTCATGATCAACTTGTTAGACTGCTTATTCTTCTTACGAGTCTTAAGACCAAGTGCTGGTTTACCCCAAGGAGTAACAGGGCCCGGACGACCGATACCTGTCTTACCTTCACCACCACCATGTGGATGGTCATTAGGGTTCATTACAGAACCACGAACGGTAGGTCTAATACCCATATGACGTACACGACCAGCTTTACCGATTGTTATTAACTCATGATCAATATTACCAACCTGACCGATTGTTGCACGGCAGCCAATTGGTACCATTCTCATTTCGCCAGATGGTAATCTAAGTGTTGCATACTTACCTTCTTTAGCCATTAACTGAGCAGAGTTACCTGCAGAACGAACTAACTGTCCACCCTTACCAGGATATAACTCAATGTTGTGAATCTGAGAACCTACTGGGATGTTAGCAAGTGGTAAGCAGTTACCAACCTTAATTTCAGCAGTTGCTCCGTTCATAACTGACTGGCCAACCTGTAAACCGTTTGGTGCTAAGATATATGCTTTCTCACCGTCTGCATAGCAGATAAGTGCGATATTTGCTGTTCTGTTTGGATCGTATTCAATTGTCTTAACAACAGCTGGAATACCATCTTTCTTTCTCTTAAAGTCGATGACTCTGTATTTTCTTCTAGAACCACCACCTTGGTGTCTTACTGTAATCTTTCCTTGATTGTTACGACCAGCATTCTTCTTTAAAGAAACCACTAAGGATTTCTCAGGTGTAGAGGTTGTAACCTCTGCAAAATCGGAGCCAGTCATATGTCTTCTGGAAGGTGTATATGGGTTAAAGGTTTTAATTCCCATGGTACTATCTCCTTTCGTTACGCTCCATACGCAATAGTTATTTTCAACAAGCAACGACTTCTTGTTGAATTTATCAGCAGCTTTTATCACTGCTATAGGATGCAAAAACATTTAATTGCAATGCCCTTGCTTATCTGCGTTTATCTTCACATAATAGCTTCAGCTATTTGCTTTAACTATTTTACAGCGTTATGCTGCCTGCTGTATTCCTACAGACCTGTGAAAATTTCGATTTCAGCACTCTCAGCTGTTAACTGAACGATTGCTTTCTTAGTCTTAGAAGTTTTACCAGATGTGTTTCCACGTCTGCGGTTCTTACCCTCTAAATTCATTGTGTTTACGCTTGCTACCTTAGTGCCGGCAAACATCTTCTCTACAGCCTCTTTAATCTGAGTCTTAGTAGCTTCTGGATGAACGGAGAAGGAATACTTCTTTTCGCTCATAGAATTCATGCTTTTCTCAGTTACGATTGGCTTGAGTATAACATCATAATATTTTAAATTTGCCATTATGCGTACACCTCCTCAATCTGTGCCACTGCATCCTTGGTAATTACTAAAGTATCATACTTTACAATGTCATATACATTGATAGCGTTTGATGTTGCTGTTCTTACCGTTGGAATGTTTCTTGCAGAAAGGATTACATTGTCATCCA
>DPVV01000451.1:13670-15643 GCA_003526525.1 Lachnoclostridium phytofermentans
TCCTTCTTATCAAGAACTACTAATGCTTTGTTAACTTTTAAGTTTTCAAGTACAGCCTTGAACTTCTTTGTCTTAATTTCATCCATGTTCATGGAATCTAATACGATTAACTTCTGAGCTTCAACTCTGGATGTTAATGCAGATTTGATAGCTAAAGCTTTCTCTTTTCTGTTCATCTTGAAAGAGTAATCTCTTGGCTTTGGTGCAAATACAACGCCGCCGCCTTTCCATTGTGGAGATCTTGTCGAACCCTGTCTTGCATGGCCAGTTCCCTTCTGTCTCCAAGGCTTTCTTCCGCCACCGCTCACTTCTGCGCGAGTCTTTGCGCTCTGTGTGCCCTGACGCTTGTTAGCAAGTTGGCTAACTACAGCCATGTGCATTAAATGCTCATTTACTTCTACTCCAAAGATAGCATCGTTAAGTTCTAATGAACCAACTTCTTTACCTTCTATATTATAAACCTTTACATTTGCCATTCTAGTGTTCCTCCTTTCTTAAAGCTTTCTACTTACCGCTCTTAACTGTTTCCTTTAACATTATCATAGCTTTCTTTGGTCCTGGTACAGCACCTTTAACTAAGATAAGGTTATTTTCAACGTCAATTTTAACTACTTCAAGGTTCTGCACAGTAACCTTTACGTTACCCATATGACCAGGCATGTGCTTTCCTTTGAATACACGACCAGGTGTTGTAGCAGCACCGTTAGAACCAGCATGTCTGTGGAACTTGGAACCGTGACCCATAGGTCCTCTGGATAATCCGTGGCGCTTAATAGCACCCTGGAATCCCTTACCCTTAGAAGTTCCAGTAGCATCAATCTTATCACCTGCTGTGAAGATGTCTGCCTTAATTTCCTGACCTACAGTGTAGTCTGCAGCGTTTTCGAATCTAAACTCTTTAAGAAATCTTTTATTTGCAACACCTGCTTTTGCAAAGTGTCCCTTTTGTGGCTTGTTAACAAGTGTTTCTCTGATGTCACCGAAGCCAACCTGTACTGCTGCGTATCCATCGTTATCTACAGTTTTAACCTGAGTAACTGCACATGGACCAGCCTGCAATACTGTTACTGGAGTTAAAACTCCATTTTCATTGAAGATTTGAGTCATACCAATCTTCGTAGCTAATATTGCTTTCTTCATTACTTTTACCTCCTGTTAATCTACAGCGGATTATGCTGCTTGCATAATCATCCTAGATGGTCTTATACCGGAAGTTTCCTAATATATAAACCCTAAGGATTATTACCTAAAATTTGTTTGCATTAAGTTTTTAGCAAAGCTTTATTTTGCTTTCATCGAGATGAAACTTCTCATCTAGCAGGAAAACATTATTTTGCTTTCATCTTAATGTCAATGTACACACCTGCTGGCATCTCTAATCTAGATAATGCATCAACAGTTTTCTGTGTAGGAGCAATGATATCGATTAATCTCTTATGTGTTCTCTGCTCGAACTGTTCTCTGGAATCCTTGTACTTGTGTACCGCTCTAAGAACTGTAACTATTTCCTTCTTAGTAGGCAATGGAACTGGTCCACTCACCTTTGATCCTGTCTTCTTTACAGTTTCGATAATTTTTCCTGCAGACGCATCGATTAAATGATGATCATACGCCTTGAGAGTAATTCTCATAACTTGATTTGCCATAAAAAAAGCCGCCTCCTTTTCGCACTTCATTTCAGTACGACAAGTGGTGACTGTACACTCACCCGTGTGTTTCATACTTGTCGGAAATATATAACCTAAGACACAACCCGTCCTAGGTGTCAATAAAAATCGCTTCATCCCGAAAAGCCTTCGTTTCAACACGGTTTATCTGCCCGTAGCAGAATTATATTCTTGTACAGTGACTTGTCGCCAGTTTCATAACATGACATTCGCTCCACGGAAAACCTGTATCAATTGATACAGCAACCTCACGTTTCTACGCTATCATCGTCACAACAGTAGTTATTATATAATAGAACAAAAATA
>DPVV01000452.1 GCA_003526525.1 Lachnoclostridium phytofermentans
ATTTTTTATCAAATTATTGTTATTTTTGTATCTTGTATTTTCAAGTAAATGTAAAGAATATTTAAAATACGTGACATAAACTTGCCACACAGGGTAAGTTATAATATTACAAATTTATAGAATGAGGTGATAGGAATGCAAGGTAATCGTTTATTTGAAATCATTTACCTGCTCTTGGATAAAAAAAGTATGACAGCAAAAGAGTTAGCAGAGCATTTTGAGGTATCCGTTAGAACAATATACCGTGATATTGACGCGCTTTCCTTAGCCGGTATACCAGTCTATACTACCAAAGGTAAAGGTGGAGGGATTTCTTTAATGGAATCTTATGTACTTAATAAAGCAGTTTTGTCTGATAAGGAACAAGAAAATATTTTAGCATCTCTACAAGGTTTCCATGCGGTCAGCCGCTCAGAAGAGGCGACGCTTAGAAAACTAAGTTCCATCTTTGGTAAAAAAGAGGAATCTTGGATTGAGGTTGATTTTTCAAGATGGGGAAGTAATACGGAAGAGAAAGAAAAGTTCGAATTAATTAAACAAGCAATTCTTGATAAAAAAGAATTAGAAATGATTTATTACAATTCTTCTGGACAAGAGTCAAAACGAATTGTTTATCCACTAAGGCTTATATTTAAAGCGCAGTCGTGGTATTTATATGCTTATTGCAAAGAAAAAAAAGATTATCGTATCTTTAAATTGCGAAGGGTTAAAAATCCCCTGATGCACTCAAAGAGATTTTCAATTGAAGTACCGCCAATCGATATGGATAGCATCATGTATCAAAATGAAGTAAAAATTGAAAAAATAATATTAAAATTAGATCATTCCTTATCCTATCGAGTATTTGATGAATTTCAAGAAGAAGAGATTAAAAAACTTGACGATGGAAATTATGTTGTGTCATTTCTAGCATCAATACCGTGGATCTATAATTTTATTCTATCTTTTGAAGACAAAGTCGAGGTCATTTCACCGGATTTTGTGAAAGAACAGATGAAAACAATCTATCGCAATGCATTACTTAAATACGAATAAAATTCTTCTCTTTTGAGATATTAAGTTTGTAATGGAAAATGTATATTTGGGTCACAATATATTTAAAAACGTTTTATCTCTTACAAGTTGTGTGAGGATAGGAGAGAAGAGAAAGTAATTAGAGAACAATTAAGATAATTATTTCATAGTAGAATGGAGCAACACACATGAATGAAAAAATATATGAATTTGAAGCAATCATAAAGAAAGTACCCGATATTGATGGAGCTTATGTAGAGATTCCTTTTGATGTGAAACAAGAGTTTCAAAAAGGTAGAGTTCCGGTTACTGCTACCTTCGATGGTGTTGTTTATGAAGGAAGCTTAGTTAGAATGGGGACCCCATGCCACATTATAGGAATACAAAAAAAAATAAGAGCTGAAATACAAAAACAACCAGGAGACATGGTCAAAGTTACTATGAAAGAGCGGCAACCAAAACAGGAGAAATAGCATGAATGGAAATGCAGAATTATTAAATTTTATCTATCAAAACTCTCAGATGGGAATTGAAACTCTACATCAGATTATCGGTATTGTAGAGGATAACAAATTTAAGGAACGCTTAGAATCACAACACAGAGAATATAAAATGATTAACAAAGAATCTGAAAAGCTACTGAATTCTAATGGATTCGATGAAAAAGGAATAAGTGCTTTTGATAAGATTAGGACCTACCTCATGATAAATATTCAAACACTGACAGATAAAAGTACTTCACACATTGCAGAAATGTTAATTATAGGGAGTAATATGGGAGTAATCGATGCGATTAAGAATCTAAAAAAGTATGAAAATGCAAAAAAAGAAATCAATGAATTAATGGACCGATTACTTAAGTTTGAAGAAGATAATATCAAAGAATTAAAGGAATATTTATAGGAGGTTTGCAATGGCTAAAGCAGGTATGAAACGACCAAATCCACAAGAACCACATGGAACAGAAAGTAATCATAAATTACATTTAAAGAAAAATGACCAGCCACCAGTACCAGAAATTCAAGGAAAAGCGAAAGCAGGTCATAAAAAAGCATCACAAATGCAGGAGAATTCAAAATGAAACAGAAAAAGTGGAAAAAGACACAGAAGGATAATTACAAAGAGTCTAGTGTATCCGTCAAAGATCTTTCCAATTCCACATCCGATAGAGAAACCTCTTATGGAGGAGACAAAGAGCAAGCTCAAAAACTTTTTTGCGAATTGGAACATGAGCTTATGACGAGTGAAAAACCATCTCTTTATCTTAACACATTATTATCCCGACCTGAATTTTATCAGTACCCTTTTTCCATGCTTACTTCTCTAGAAAAGACGGAACAATCTCCAAAGTATCATCCGGAGGGAAATGTCTGGATTCATACACTGATGGTTGTTGATGTTGCTGCTTCAGAAAAGGAGAAAAGTGAAAGACCGAGAGAAATCATGTGGGCAGCCTTATTACACGATATCGGGAAGCCAGAAACAACTAGATTTCGTAAAGGAAGAATCACCTCATACGATCATGACCGGGTAGGAGCTGAGCTTGCAGATAAATTTTTGTCTGAGTTTATCACAGATCGAGAGTTTATAAGATATGTATGTTCTTTAATACGCTGGCACATGATGATTTTGTATGTGAATAAAGATTTGCCGTTCGGAGATCTTCAAACAATGCTAAATGAGGTTCGAAGTGAAGATTTAGCGATACTTGGATGGAGTGATCGGACAGGTAGGTCCGGAATTGATAAGAAGGCTGAAAAAGAAGCAATTGAGTTATTTTATAAAAAAGCAAAATCTATAGAATGATAGCTTATATACTTGAAATTGTATTGGAAAAGATAGTATAATTAAAGGGCTGTTGCAAAATAATGGCAAATTATGATGCAACAGCTTTTTATAGTTAGTGTAACCAGCTAAGCTGGATTACACTTGCTTCAAGAGAATAAATATCATATATAACTGAAGGAGAAATGACATGAGTTTATTGAAAAGTAAGCATCAAGAAGCACAGTTAGGATATCATCATACACTTTATGCTAGCTATCTCGGGTACATAACTCAAGCAATTATTAATAATTTCCCAGCATTGTTATTTTTAACATTTCAAAAAGAATTTGATGTTTCACTAGAACGTATTGCAACAATGGTATCTATCAATTTTATTATTCAAATCATTGTAGATTTTATTGGTGCCAAAACAATAGATAAAATAGGTTATCGTATCTCAGCGGTCGTTGCACATGGTTTCTGTGTCATTGGGTTAATCAGTCTAGGTACATTACCAAAGCTATTACCAGACCCTTACCTAGGTTTACTAATTGCAGTAGCATTCAATGCGATTGGTGGTGGAATTATAGAGGTAATCATTAGTCCAATCGTGGAATCTTTGCCAGGAAAAGAGAAAGATAAAGCAATGAGCATCCTCCATTCTTTCTACTGCTTTGGTCATGTGGGGGTTGTAATTTTATCTACCTTGTTCTTTCTTTTAGTGGGCATTGAGCACTGGCCTTTCTTAGCTTATTTTTGGATGTTGATACCTCTTGGTAATCTTATATTATTTTCAAAGGTACCTCTCTGTACGTTATCGGAGCATCACGAAGAGGCTATGAATTATAGTGAGGATGTTACGCAAAG
>DPVV01000070.1 GCA_003526525.1 Lachnoclostridium phytofermentans
TAATATTATCATTAATGTTCGGTAAAAAATACTCAAGGTCTACATTTTCTCTAAGTGCAACATTCCATACTTGGTCACTGCCCACGCATATATAATCATAGCCATGCCCATCCACGACATGTTCTACATTTTCTTTAACCTTTAAACAAGTTGTTATAAATCTACCAAATTTATCTCTTTTTTGTTTGAATTTATCCCTACCTTGTTCCCCATGTTCATATGGATAATAAACATATTCATCTGGTATATAATTTATTATTTCTGCTTCATATCCTTCGAATGTATTTATCATTTCTCTCAGAGCGTATGCCTGTAATACAGCTCCATAATTAATTGCATAATGAAATGTTAATATACCTATTTTTATCAATTTATTACCTCAAAAAAAGCTTCTGCGTATTTGGACCAGTTTGAATACAAATCAAAATTACTAATACCCATATCTATTAATTGATTTGCAACATTAAATCCAATCTGTCCATTTTCTAACATTATTATCACAAATGGATTATCAATTTCTATCAACTGTTCTGGTGATATGCATATAACTCCTGGGACAATCTCTTTTCCCCAATTATTGCTATTATTATCACAAACTTTTTTAACATTGTAATACTGCTGTATTTTAAATACATTTTGACGGAAACAAAGACCAGTGCCCCATGGGATTACTTCTTTAATTTGTTTTAACTTATTAATCCTTTGTGGAGGTATATTCACATTAGTTGATTTATGATTATCTCGTTCGCCATCTAATCGATGAATAATCTTCAGCGCATCACTTTCTTCTGTGCTTTCTGTAAAGACTTCAACAATTAAAGAACGTTCACCAATATTAGGTTCCACAAAACAATCCATTATATCTGTGTATTCTGCTTTATTTGTTACACTTTTATAGTCAAATCCTAATGCCTTTGCATAATCTCTTATAAGCGCGGGTGATTTATTACCATTATGTCCACTAGCAGCAACAAAACTCTCTTGTGAACCACTAAGTACTGTTGTCATGTGGTTATAATTCATAAATTCCGTGCCGCATCCGTTATTAATTACCATCAGTCTAAGGTTATTTCCAACATGACGATTCCCTATTGCATTCATGTCATAGAAAAAGGCTAAATCACCAACAACTCCAAAATAGAGTTTTTCTGGATTAGATAATGACGCTCCTATTAATGAAGAAACACATCCATCGATTCCAAATCCTCCTGTATTAGCATACACATCTACGGAATTAGGTATACTAAAGAAATTCCAATGTCTAAGTGAGTTTAGTATCCCCAAATGGAAGACAGCGCCTTCTGGTATATTACATGCCGTTTTCTTCGCAATCCAAGCATTAGAGAATGGTAATTCTGTGCTCATTAACTTACTACGTAATAGAGAATCTTCTTCCTTCCATATATCTACATTCTCAATTTCAGAATCTACATTTTGAGGCTCTAGTAATAATGCTTCGTTAAAGAAATTCTCTTCCGTCATCTCAAATATCTTAGCTACTGTACGAAAGGTATCAGATACTTCTCCATCTTTATTTATTCTCCAAACCTGATTAGGATTTAATGGGAAATATGCACCTGAAACATTACCGATATGAATTATGAGTTCAAACTCATTTAAAAAACTCTTATTTACTTGACTCATTAAAAGACTTGCCTTAATACCATATTTTCCATGATAATTACCTGTATGATCTTGTATGAGTACGGTATTAAATTTTTTACAAAACTTTTCAACACTGTTGGTTAGATTATCATCCCATCTACTATGCGCTCCACTAAAAATAGCTATTTTCCCCTTAGGAATGCATACATCATCTAAACTTTCATGCTTTTTTATCACCCTTGTAGGTGGTAGTTCTCTAACAGAAAAATCATTAGGACACTTTGTAGTTAAATCTACATGAACAGGTCCACAATAATCTTTTAACATAAGGAGTGCCTTGTTTGCATTAACATTGCATTCCCATTCATCTTCAAAATCCTTTATAATTGGCAGTTCCACACTTAGTTTCGCTATATCATTCATTATAGTTGTTCTATCAATCATTTGTGGAATATTGTGTCCTATCCTGCATCGAGGTTGCGAAGACGTAATCGCAAGAACAGGTATTCTTCTGTAAAATGCCTCTGTCAATCCAGGAACATAATTTCTTGATGCGGTAGCACCTGTACAACTTAAAGCAACAGGTTCACCACTTTCTTCAGCTAATCCACATGCCATATAAGCAGCGGAGCGTTCATCGGGTGCAGAATATATCTCAAAGAAATCATCACTTTGCACACTTTGAACGAAGCAGACATTTGTCGCTCCTGGACTAATAATTACTTTTTTTATGCCATGTTCTTTCATTAAATATATTAATATTTGTGAATTTCTTTCAATTGTATATCCATTTTTTTTGCCATCTTCAAGCAATTGGGCTACCTCCTTCATACAATTTGTAATCTTTATCTTTTGTGGACATCTTTTTTCACATTTCCGACATTTTATGCAATCGCTAGCCTTTCCATGATTGAATACAGTTCCACGATAAATACTCCTACTTCCACCAACAACGCAAGTCTTTCCATTCGATGCATTCTTATATTCATTCAGCAAATGTATTATATCTGGAATTACTATATTCTTAGGACATTCTCTCTTACAATATCCACATGATGTGCATTGTATTTCTTTTTTGCTTCCAATCTGTTTTTTAATCTGTTGCAGAAGGCTATAATCAATCTGATTTGCACATTGCTTTATGTTATTTAAAGTAGCTCTATTGTTTGAAACTTCTAATGGATTTTTCATACCGCTTAGTACAACATTTATTCCCGGTAAAGATGCAACGAATCTCAATGATATATCTGCCAACATAGAAGGTGAATAATTCACTCCCTCAATATTCAAATCTCTTGCTAAGCTTCCACCCTTAATAGGTTCCATAACTAAAATTTCTTTTTTGTATTTTAAGGCCACTTTGTAACATCTTTTTGAATTAATAATTGGGTCCTCCCAATCATAGAAATTTATCTGTAACTGAACAAAATCCAATTCTGGATGCTCACATAATATTCTCTCAAGTAGCTCTGGACTATCGTGAAATGATATGCCTATTTTTTTTATATTTCCTATATTTTTTTGTGAAATAAGAAAATCAAATGCTCCATAACTAGAATGTATTCTATATACATCTTCTGTAATAGCATGTAACATATAGTAGTCAAAAAAGTCAACTCCACATTCATTTAATTCATCATTAAAAATTGTTGTATAATTGGAATAGCTATTAATTCCATAGTAAGGCATTTTGTTTGCAACTAAAAACTGTTTTCTATCATATTTCTGTGAAACTAATACTTTGAATATAGAGTGTGCCTGTCCTTCTACATATGCTGGATGAAGATCAAAATAGCAAAATGTCCCTTTCATATATTCTGATATTGTTTGACTAATTAATTGATAATCCAAGGCACCTTCAGCAGATGATAATCTCATTATTCCAAAACCTAATTCTGCTTTTCCTTGCATACTTTCTCCTACTTCATTGCTACATATTAATTACTGTTTCTAAAAAAACCTCTAGATTTACGAATTCAATTTCCCGAATTATCCCTGACTTACTATTCTTTAATAAATTTCTGTTTTTCATATATGTATTCACATGCTCAACATCAATACTTAAAACATGTTGATAATGCTGGCTTGGCTCATATATATTCATATCTCCTTCATAATCAAGGCTTACGTATGTCTCTTCCCCTATAAATTTATGAAAATGATATTGCTTTTTTACAATATTATTTATTTCTTTATCAATTGTATTTATGATTAATGATGTAGCCTGAAAACATGCAGGTAGATAGGTATTGCCATCCTTGCATACAATTCCTCCAAAAATACATCCATCTTTCGAAATAAGTTCATTTGGAAGATTTAACTCACGATACGATTTTAAACCATCCCAAACAACTATCGGAGAAACTCTCCTCGGAGCAAGATAAAACTCTTTCCCATCATATGCTATTCCTGCATAACAATTATCTTTAGCACCTACTTCAATAAACACTGTCTCATATGTCTCTAAATTAAATTTAATTACTTCATTTGTTAAACAGGAAGCTAAATATATGGTATTATCTATCTGAACATAATCTGTTCTAAAATATCCATCTTTCTTTATTTCAGCAATCTTCTTATTTTTTGCGAATGGTGTTTCGATATAATCCAACTCATCCTTTTCTAAATCTAAGACAATAATTGCTGGATAAATAGCTCCTACAAAGAACACCTTATGTTTATAACAAATTGCTTGGAACATTTCTCCTCTTGGAGACCAGTTATCAATTACCTTACGCTCATATCCCTTCCAGCTTCTGTTTTTAAGATTGTATCTCCATATTTTCTTTGCCTCCATAGGGGCAAAAAAAAGTTCATCATTGTAAAAAACAATTTTTGAACCTAGTCTTTTTCCTAACAAATCTTCTTCAGGCAAACTATCTACTATTAGTACTTCTCCTGACACTATATTCATCTTGCATATGATATTAATATCTTTCGCAATAAAAAACAGTTCCTCACCAACTCGTGTACAATCCTCTGTCGCAATAACCTTTTTCTTAATATTCATAACCCTTTTACTCTCCCATATGCATAAATAACAGATTTATATTTAATGGTCCTTGGTAACAATCACCATAATAAACTGATAAATATAGGCCTTATAAAACCCTTGTTCAGATATTATCATCCCTTAAAAAAAGCTCCACACTCTAGGTGTGAAGCTTTTTATCTATTAATCACAAATATCCCGACTTCTTCACATTTATAATATCGTCATCTATATCAAAATACTTTAATATTTAGGACCTTTTATTACATAAAGCTGAAGAATTATTCATTCCACAGTATTGCTGAAATATTTATCATTGTTTCCACCATTAACAATTCAGTTACTTCAAAACATACTCTTCTGCTCCAGTAGAAACTTCATGACTAATCGTTTTTTGAAGCCTCAAAACCTTACAGTAATCAAATAACTTTTCTTGTGAATTTTCTTTATTATACATTGATGTATATTTTAATTTTGAAATATGATTAGGGTGTCAAAAGTATTTACCCCCAATAATACCAGTACTACTCCCAACTCAACCTGATTTATAGTAAAATAAAATTAACACAAATTAAGGAGTGGTATAAAACATGGCATTTACATTAAACGAATCTCAACAACTTTCATTGGATGACAGTTTTTTAAACTTAGATGAACGAACCAAGAAGTTTGTAATAAAGTCTTGGGCAAAAGATTTCTGAAATCATTTTTCCCGCGATCAATTAGAAACGTTTTTCTGTATTGTACAGCAATAATGCTGCATCACGTCCGAATAATCCAATAAATGCAGTAATCGGATCGTTAATACTAAAAGAATTGTTTAGTGTTACTGATGACGAACTATTGGCAAGTAGTTTATGCGATGTTCGCTTTCAGTACGCACTCAATACCACAAGCTTTAAAGATCAGCCCTTCAGTGATAATATGGCTTTAGTAGTTTCATTATTTCCTCACAATCTTTTTAATATTTATTACTCATATTTAAAATATCGTCGAAATAATTATTAATATAATGATAACTAAAATAATATCCTATTTTGCAAAAAAAGCCTATGTATTCATTGAATACATAGGCCTTTTTCATTAAAAAGTAATATTAAACTATGATGATTCGACTAAATTATCTTAATAAAGATAATACTCCCTGTGTAGACTGGTTAGCCTGAGCAAGCATAGATTGAGCAGCCTGCTGAAGGATATTGTCTTTAGAGTACTTAACCATCTCTTTAGCCATATTAGTGTCACGAATACGAGATTCGGATGCCTGTAAATTCTCAGCAGTATTGTCAGCGTTAGCAATTGTATGCTCAAGACGATTTTGAACAGAACCTAAGTCAGATCTAAATGAGGATACATCTGTTAATGCTTTGTTAACAGTATCAATTAATGCTGAAATTGTATCGCTAGCTGCGTTACCCGTTGCACCAGTAATACCAGAAGCAATAGAACCAACACCTAATTTAGTAGCAGATATTGTCTTCATATTAACTGTGATTTTATTCTGACCGCTGTTAGCACCAACCTGGAACTTATAAGTCTCATCTTTTGCAAATAACTTTAAGGTATTGAACTCTGTATCAGTACCAATTCTATCAATTTCAGAAGATAACTGTGTAATTTCATCAGCGATAGACTTACGATCTTCAGCTACATAAGTATCATTAGAAGCCTGAACTGTTAATTCACGCATTCTCTGAACAATACTATGAACTTCATTTAAAGCACCTTCTGCTGTCTGGATCATAGAGATACCATCCTGTGCGTTTGTAGAACCTTGCTCTAAACCACGAATCTGTCCTCTCATCTTCTCAGAGATAGAAAGACCAGCTGCATCATCACCAGCACGGTTAATTCTGTAACCAGAAGATAATTTCTCACTTGATTTTGCTAAGTTTCCTGTTGTAATACCTAACTGTCTGCTAGTATTTGCAGATGTCATATTGTGTTGAATAATCATAATTTTTTCCTCCTTGAATTTTCAGCAGCATCCATGCCACTGATTTTTTGTTTACACTTATTAGTAAAAGCATTTGCTTTACTTATACTATATATCGAATAAAAATGTAATAAAGTTAATAGCATTATTTTATATTTTTTCTGAATTTTTTTAATCTATTTTAATTCTTATTTTCTTTTATCCATAAAATACGAATCTTCTAATTGCCCGACATTCATACTCTTATAGTAATTTGAAGCCATCTGATTATTTATTCGAAAGTTTTTAATCTTCTCTCGCTCTTGCCGTACATAAGCTTCAAAATTATCTTTACTTTTTTCCTCTAAAATTTGAATTTCTTTACTAAGCGAGATCACTTCCTGATTTATCAAATTGATTTGCTGTTTCATATCACTGTAAGTGTTATCAGCGCCAACTTCACCCATTTGTTTTATAAATTCTTCATACTCTTGATTTAACTTAGAGAGTACTAATATCAAATCTTCTTTTTCTTCGATATATTCTTCGAATAAATCGAAATCGCTTTCTATCGCAAACGTTATCTCTTCTTGCTCTTTGACTACATATAAAATCTTTTGTAGACATTCCTTTTTCCTATTTAACATTTCTTTTAGTTTAAGAAGTATTTCCTCTCTCATGAAGCCTCCTCATAGCATAGCAAATTAATATAATTGTAATACAAGAAAAAGCACGCTAACTTTCATGTCATGAATAACCATAGCCGTTGTGATAAAGTAAAACCTCTTTATCACAACGGCTCTATGATATTTACTGAACATATATATTATTTTTTTTCATAACTTCTTTCCATGTATCCCTCATTTGACGAATATATTCAAGTGCTTCTTCTAATATCTCGGTATCCTTCTTAATATTGGCATCAACTAATCTACGATTAATGTAATCATAAACTGTATCAAATTCCCTTGATATCGGATACTTAAAATCTAAAGTTGATCGAAGCTCAGTAACAATTTTTTGAGCTTTCACCAAATTTTCATTTACTTTCGTAAAATCATTTTGTTCTAAACCATATAATGCCTTGTTACAGAACTTAATTGCACCTTCATAAAGCATTAACGTTAGCTCTGCTGGTGATGCAGTATTTATCTTAGTTCCTTGATATATACTAGCTGCATTTTGAGCCATTTTAAAATCCTCCTACTTATCCATATCTTTTACATGCCTAACATACCAGCTAACTGGCTAGACTGAGAATTTAGTTTACTCATAGCAGATTCCATTGCAGAGAACTGCTTATAGTAACGATTTTCCATCTCTTTTAATTTCTTTTCTAATGTTGCTATATCTTTTTTATAACTTTTTTCCAGTTTATCCATCTCTTTATCATTATAAGCCGTCAGTGCACTCCTTAATGAAGTACCTTTCATCTTACTTGTCATGTCTTGATAAAGGTTGTCCGCCAACTTATTTAGTACCTTCATTACATCTTCAGGATTCTCTTCCAATGCTTTTTTTAGCTTATCTTCTTGACCCCCGTATATTGGATCCTCACTATCTCCAGCTAAGTGCAAAAGACCTTTTTCTGTATAATGTCCCGTAACAATTCCAAACGATGATAATGATAAACTCTTACCATTCACAGTAACGCTTCCAGCCATATTACTTCTCATTGAGGAAAGCATACCACTTAAATTATCATCACGGCGCAGTAAGGAATCTTTGATTTTTTGTTCCCACTTTTCAATCTGTTTGTCTGTCATGGAGTCTTTTTCATCATCTGTTAAAGGATTAAAACCTCTTGCAGAGTCTGCATTATATAATTTATTCATCTCCTGTAAGAGTTCATTGTAACCTTTTACAAAATTACGAACCATATCGTATACACCGTCAATATCATTCGATACTGTTAAGGATACGGTTTCACCTTTTGTTTCTCCATGTAATTCCAATGTAACACCATTCACTGTTATTACATTGGTACTTCCCTCCAGTGTGGCACCGTTGTATACAACTTTACTGTCCTGCGAAGCAACTACCTCGACATCATTACCATGCGTTATAGAACCATCATCATTCTTTGTAATCGCCCCGATTCCCAAACGATTCAAGCCATTATCATTAATTTTATCTGAAGTCTCTTTGAATTCCTCTGCTTTTGAAACCTTTGTTAACAATCCATTGACACCAAACACCCCATCCAGAGCCTTATAATATGGACTGTCCTCAAGCTCAGCCGGTACAGTCTCTGGATATTGTGGTATCAATGCTTTTTGCTGCTTCTGATAGAACTTTACGAATTTATTTCTTTCTGCCTCTATCGCTGCTTCTCTGGCCTTCTTTTTAGCCTCTTCTAATTCTTCAAGTGATACTTTGCCTGCAAGATCAGTCTCGACTTTTTCTTCTGCCTTTTTAGCAGCATCTCCAGCACTTAATATCTTTTCCTTATCATCAGTAACATTCTCATTGGCTTGGTTTAATAGATCTTGTAGTGTAACATCTTTGAATATATCTTGATAGGTGCTATTTGTATAAAATCCACCAAGAGTTAAGGTTGTGTCATCTGGATTTGTTCCTTCTTTATAATAAAATGCACTTAGATCACTGGTAAGTTTATCCCCCATATAATTCTTTAACTTTTTGAATGCAGCCTGATAAATCATAACTTCTGCTGATCCTGGAGCAATAGTGTTATCTTTATATTCTAAGTATTCATCAATAGCTTTATCCATTTCAATTCTAGTGGAACCATTAGTACTGCTATAGCCTAAGATATCTCTCAGATTACTTCTTCCTGATGTTATTTCTACCGTCTTTATAGTAACTCCGAATGTATTCTCTTTTCCACTTTCTTTTCCACTAAGAAACAATCGCTTTTGTGTCTCATCATAACTTGCATTCAATCCCGCGTTCTTTGCAGCTTGTACAAAATCATTTAAGGTTGTTTTCTCTGTAACATAGAGATTCGCAGTTGTAGTCCCCTTAAATTCAATTACATTTTCTTTCCCAACTTCAATATCGAACCCAAGGTCTTTCAATGTAGTGTTACCTTTTACATCTATATCAGGTAGCTTATTTCCACCATCAAAAGTCAGTGTAGAGTCTAATTTCTTACTTGTTACATATTGAGCGCTTGCAAGCCGCTCGACCTCTATCTGGTAGGAACCAATAGATGCTCCAGTACCTGCCTTTACCGTAACCTTACTCTCATTGGATGAGGTAGCTTTTTTCGTTGAGAAGCTACCTTGTGTTTTTAGCTTTGATAACGGACCTGTATAGAACTTATAAATCTTAGAGTTCATATCTTTCCAGATATCTTTTTTCCATTCTAATTTTGTAAGTTTATTTTCGACCTTTGTTTTCTTTAACCCTTGAGCTTTCATAAGCTCTTTTATAATAGCATCCGTATCCATGTTTGATGCTAATCCTGATAAACGCATTGGCATATTCTTGTACCTCCTTATCTCTTTTCATCTACAAGTAACCCAGCCATCTCCCACATCTTTTCTATCATATCAAGAACCTTCTCTGGTGGAACCTCACGAAGTATTTCATCTGTTTGCTCATCTATTATCTTAATCGATATGCTCTTTGTAGGTTCATGGTAAGCAAACTCACATCTTGTTTGTGTATGTTTCATTGCCTGATTGGCTTTATCTACAGCTGACTTTATTTGTTGCTCATTTGTTTGATTATTCGGCTTATTCGGCATATCCATGCCTTCCGCTGATGTTTTTCTCTGAATTGGTGATACTGTTGCAGTTCCCGTTCTCCCTGTCGTTGGGGTTGCTACCGGTGACACTGCGTTATTTGCTATTCCGTTTATGGACTTAATTTCCATAACTCCACCTCCATGTGAATTTATATAAATATCCTTTTTATGCAAATATATTCTGTCTTATGTATATATCGTCACCTTTTCATTTTAGTAAAGAGTTATTAAAAAAATATCCATCAAACCTTATACATTAACCGCAAATGCATAGCATATCAACACACTTTTTGAAAAAGTACTACAGATAATTACATGACTTTTTTGTGTTTCATTAGTTGCGAAATTACTTCTTTTGATCTAACCATGTTTTATTATCTTTTAAATTATGAATCGTTCGGTAGTACTCTGCAACAGATTTACTACTCTTTTTTACATTTACAGCATCTTTACCCCTGGTTGTGGAAATGAGCTCTAATTTCATTTTATTTTGCTGTTCTAAACCTCGCAGTGTAACCCCAAGTTCAATAACGCTCGGAATCATCTCCTGCATTTTTTTTAGTTCAGAAGCGTAATCAGCTTCAACATTCGAGACATAGCCTTTAACTTTATGAAACAATGATTCAAATTGCACATCCAAATCATTAATTTCTTTTATTAATGATTCCTTTTTTGATACTTCTAACTTAAATTCATCTAAATTAGTAGGCTGAGCTTCTAACGCTATTTTTTGCTTTTTTGTTATTGATATCAGATTTATTAGTACTTGTTCTTTCTTTTCTAAACTAATAATCAACGCACATAAATAAGTTTTAATTGTTTCATTTTTTTCCACGCAATACCTCAATTCTAGCGCTTTAGCGCTTTTTATAATGATAGCGTTTTATACTTCAAATAAATTATTGATTTAATAATTTGGGATCCATCAATTACTTTCCGTAACAAAACGGGGCTATGACTGGCACTAATCTTACCGTCAAAGCCCCTCCCATATATTAAGGATCCTATAATTCTAATCCTATAATAAACCACGTAAATAAACTAAATCACTAACTTTGAATAACTTGCTAAAATAATTTACTTATTGCTTCTAAGGAAACGCCTCCGTCAATAGCCTCCTTATTAGATTCTTGAATCTGAAGGTAAATTTCCTTTCGATAAATAGGAACTGATTTTGGTGCTTTAATTCCTATTTTAACTTGATCACCTTTAATTTCTAATATGGTGATTTCAATATCATTGCCAAGCATGATGGATTCGTTTAATTTTCTTGATAAAGCTAGCATTCTCCATCCTCCTTCTTGGCCCTATTTTGAAATTTTTCAAAGACAGGATACTTAACAACAAACTTAGAATCTTC